>CAZHIL010000376.1:0-1712 GCA_964532985.1 uncultured Albidovulum sp.
GTATTTATTCGATATTTTTTTTGAAAAAAATTCATTACGAACCTGTTCATCGGATTTTGTAGGATCCGTAAATCTATAAATTTTATCAATCAATTCTGTCTTTGTGAAATCAATAACAAGATTATCTCTAGCAGTAACGATTCCTGTATTTCGTTCAGTCATAAAATCTACCAACTTGAATCCCTTTTGATAAATTTTAGACAAACTGTTGTCCCTTTTTACAAATGGGTATTGAGGTGCAAGACACTCAATCTTCTTTGTGTATGGATTATCAATTTCGCTTTTTAATAGCGAATCATATTTGTCTTCTCTACTTCCCCATAATTCACCATGGTAAACTTCAGCAAGATCATTAGTATTTTTCGGTACTTTAATCGCTATTAAAATTGCAACACCTTGAAGTATATCAAACACATTTTTGTCTGGTTTACCCTCGGGGGTCATCTCCTTCTTATTAGCATTACCGTGTAAATCTAGTACATATATCCGATTAAAAGTTTTTAGAAGGTGCCAACGCATACCTCGAAAAGTTGGATTGTCTAGATAGCCATGGTTGGTGATAAATCCAAGAATACCTTCACCAGTATTTGATATCATATATTCGGCAAATCGAATAAACTTAACATAATCATCATTGATCCATTTCGAATTTCTCTCCTCAAGTTGTTTATTTCCCCCGGGTTCCTTTTTGTAAGGTTCAATTAGTTGTTTAATCCATTCACCATTATTTGAACTGATCCCAGAATAGGGTGGGTTGCCAATTACACACATAATTGGCATATTACTTTTTATATGATTCGCTCCTTTTCCCTCATCAGAAAGCCATTTTGTAAATGGCAAGGTTGCATGTCTATTTTCTCCCTCTTCAAGGCTGTTTGTTAAATAAACTGATAAGCGCGGTGGATTTTTAGTTGGCTTATACTCCATTTCTGTGAGGAGCATATTAAGTTTCAAGTGGCACATAGCATAAGATGCCATAAGTAACTCGAAACCATGAAGTCGGGGGATTAGGTCTTGTTCAATGTATTGGGACCAAAGTGCAGGTGCAATATTTTGTATTTTAGGAGCGATTTGATTTACAACAGATGCTAAAAATGTACCAGTACCCGTTGCAGGGTCTAGTATTTGAACACGGTGCACCTCATCTGTAGCAGTACCCCCCCCCATTTTTTATTTTCGAAGTGTCGGCCAACCCATCGGTTAACCCAAATTCTGTTTGAAGTAATTTATCTACCGCTCTAACTATAAAATCAACGACTGGTTCAGGGGTATACCAGACACCACGTATTTTTTTCTTTGTTGGATTATATGCAGATAGGAAAGTTTCATAAAAGTGCACAAAAGGGTCTAATTGACCTGTTTTCGTACCAAACCCTTCCATGATCTTAACCATATCACAGGATTCGAATATACTGGCTAAATCATCAATTATCCAAGCAATCCGTTTATCAAGTTCATACCCTGCCACATAACTGAAAAGTGACTTTAGGAAGGGATTGGTTTTGGGAATTAGCTCTACTGCATCTTGACGGGTAAATCTTCCCGGTTCAGATTTGTTAAGACTTGCTCCAAACATCCCATATACAATCGTTTCTGAATAAATATCTGCAAAACCCTCAAGATCAATATCTTGGATGAGATTGTCCTTAAAGGCCTTATACTGGTCTGAAATTTCAGTTTGAAGGTTCTTGTCATTTTTAAGTGTCTTATAT
>CAZHIL010000377.1:0-2724 GCA_964532985.1 uncultured Albidovulum sp.
CAATAAATGTCCGGATTTGAGTATTTTGTATCAGCAAACCACCTAGCAGGTGCTACAATTATCTTATTAGGGTTTTGTCCCAGCCATGCTCCCCACCAGGAGAAACTGGAATTGGCAATGACATGGTGTTTGCAAACCGTCATCAATCTCAAATCCTCAATAGCCTGATCTGCTATATTATGTGTCATTACTCTCATTCCAAATGGCAGATTGAAATGATTGGTAACCCATTCGGGATCATCTGAAAACACAAATACCCTTGTGGTTGTCTGAGATCGTTCGGCAATCAACCCCACAGCTTGTTCATAATATTCCTGGGAACAGCTGCTGAAAATGGATTTGTTCTTCTGATTTAGGTAATCTCCCCTTCTGACATGCAGTGATATGGACGATTCTGCCTCCAGGATTTCCTGATGAATTTCCAGATTTTGACCTGTTGGTTTTGAAGTGAATTCAAAATCCGATCTGATTACATCCTTGCAGTCCTGAAAAAACCTTTCGGATTGCCAATACCCCCTCAAGTAGGTGTTATCGGTTACCTCCTCAAATTTTGGATTATACCCCAATCCACCCTGACGAAACACCTTTGGCTTGGTAAGACCCAGTTTCCATAGCATCCAAAGAAACCCATTAGAGGATCTACTTGGGGGTAGTAGGGATTTAGGAATATTTTCAACCTTTATATTGAATTGGTCAAGTTGGTTGGGGATAATATCTGTCTTCCTGTTATGATCATATAAACCCAAGTTAACACCTAAACGTAAAGACAATGCCCTTCCAGCTGCATACTGGAACATCTGGTTGCCCAACCCTCCCCTGAGATCTGCAATGATCATTTGATTTGGTTTTATTTCACTCAAATGGATAATTTTATTCGGACCATCTTATTGGTTTGTACATTTTGTATCTCTGCAATTTTTGTTGTTGATTATGAGACTGTAGAGAAATGAATAGACCCTATAGTTCTTCAGTTGTTTTCTGAACTTATTTCCTTCTTAAAGATTCACATGCGATACCATCTTTATCTGCATCTAAACGGTGCGGATCGTTTGGCCCTGCGTTTTCGTAGAAACTTTGTGCTTCATGCCAACTACTGAAATCCGAGCAATCTTTGTCTTCTGTTCTGTTGTTGGATGATGATGTTGTAGAACGAGTCGACGATTGACTTCTATGGCAGTGATATGGCTTAGAACCAGCGTGGCAACCTTGTGAATTCAAACCACCAGAATGTGCAAAAACGGGTGAATTTGAGTTCGTAAAAATTAGTGTTGCAATAGTTGCAATCAAAGCAAAGTATTTCATGAAAATCTCTTCTTTATGGATCGTAATTTTTTGTTTAGTTTAATGAGTTTTCAACTCTCAATGATCTGTTTTCTAATCCTTATAAGCCTTGTAGAAGAACATGTCCTTCGATTTCCTTGTCTTCCAAGGTTTGCTTCCCATAAAGTGCAAAAGCATAGGATTGTAAGTAGCTTCTTTAAATTATCCGAGGTATGTTTCTCACGTAATCCTAGTTTGCATATCGACAAAACCTCGGATGGTTATTCCATTTGAATGGAATTTGGAACAAACCCAAGTTTCATTACTCTTTTTAATGCTTCTGTGGAATATCTTTATAGGATTTATTTATGTTCATCGGTGTAAACTGTTACATCTTCGGATACATTATCAGAGATTAACCCATATACAGTTTTATTGTTGGTAGAATTTACTACTTTGGCACTAATTTTTTTTGGTATCTCTTTGTTTTGCACCTACAACCACAGTTTTACCTATAGTACCTCTACTAGCCTCTAACTTGTCCTTACTGTATTTGTTCTTTTCCAGTCCACGAATTTTGGTTTCATCTACTTCAACCTGACCTTCCAGATTAAAATCACCTTTTTTTTAAAAACACGAATTTCCTACCCCTCAAACCCAAAACAATTTGCTGAAAATCCTACCACTCCAATCCCATTGGGATTGTAGCATATTTCCCTAACAATCTACCCTAATGCTATCATCTCAAGGTTGATTGCAAGGATATTCTTCCAAGGTGCGTGAGTCCAACCCCTGAAGTGGGAATAGTCGGTTTACCTCTCATGATATCAAGGCTGTTACTCTTCTTGTTCGGGTTGAAATATTCCCTGAAAACCAAGACCCACTTTTATCCACAAGAGATTTTCCGGAGATGCTCATGATACCTTGATAGTTTCGGGAAACCGGTTTAGTTCCAAAATCAAATGTAAATTTTACAGTTATCACAACTGGGACTAGAGAGGGCAAGATTATTACAAATACAAGGGGAAACAAACTCTCCTCCAAGCACATCGAATTGACTAGGAAGATAGTGCTGAAAACAAACCAAAGGGTCAGCTATTCAGGGAGAACGCCGAGGCCAGATGATATTTTTGATCAATTGGCCATCCGATCGATTTATCTCAACAAGAACACGATTGTATGGGAACGAAAAATAATCCGAGATATTCTGGCCCGATCCCTCGGTATGAGGGAAGTAATGGCAAAGACGGGCAACCGGGTAGATTTCGGGTCCACGATTACCGAGTTAAGTGATCTTCCCGAATGGTTCCTGTCAGCCCATTGGACAGATCTTCGCCTGCTTCATGAAGCGTTGGCCAATATCACATTAACAGGATTGAAGGGCAAGGGTTGGGAAATCATAGACAAGGTATCGGCACCGCTTATACCCCATTATCCATTGCTACTTACCCCTGACATACATTT
>CAZHIL010000378.1:0-6366 GCA_964532985.1 uncultured Albidovulum sp.
GTGCCAATTTTCAACCAGGGGAACTTCATAGGTTAGTTTTTTCCTGCTGTTTATGAGAAAAAAGGCATTCAGAACAATTGCTATGCTCAGGGATAGCGCCAAGGGTGTTGAAAATAGGGCAAAATAAAATGCCTCTTCATCTGCTATCCTTGCCAGTAATCCCGAACCTATGCCCCCAATTATCGCCAGCCCGATGGCAATGGTTCTTCGGCTATCCAAAAGTCTCAACATCAGAATTCTGAGACCCGTAATGGTAATGATGCCGCCAACAAATAACAGAATCGCACCAACCACAGTGGTTGACAGGCTGTTCCATAAGTAGGTTACCGGGGGGAAAAAGGCTAGGACAATAAACATTCCACCGAGTATGTAAGCGACAATTCTACTGACTATTCCAGAGGTTAGGGCCAAACCAACTGCCGGGCCTGAACTTGTTTGCGAAACCCCATTTATGAACGAAGTGGCAATGTTTGTTAAACCCTCTGCCATCAATCCTCTCTTTACACCTTCTATATCCGGTCGCTTCCAGGAGGCATCATAGGATTTCTGAGCAACAGTCATTATGCCAAAACAATTCAGGGAGAGGGCTATCCCGACAATGGCAAAATCAGGAATAAGACGCCAATCCACCTTCCAGCCAAATTCTCCAATTGGAGGAATTTCGAATAATTTGGAATTTACGATAGCCATCAGGTCTTCTGTTGGTACCAATCCAACCCAAATAGCCAGAATCTGACCTAAAATTAGCCCAGAAATGACTGCAAAGACTTTCAGGATTGGGGGCCCCCAAATGGTCAAACCAATGATTAGGGCCAGTGTAGAAAACCCTACTCCGGCATTGAGGGAATCATTCTCTAATTCTGTTCCGATTCCCAGAATGTTTCTGAGGCCCAACAAACCGACCTCTATACCAATTATAAAAACTGCCAATCCTGCAATTTCAACTGGAATTACTTCCTTCATTCGAGTGATAATCTTGCTTACAACAAGCTGAACTACACCCACAACACTTAACATTCCAAAGGCGAGACCCAACCCACCCATTTGGGATGCTATTGCCATGGCAGGAAAGGCTGCTGAAGTTGAATGCATGGGCACAAAAAGCCCGATTCCAATCTGATTTCTGTTCAAGGTCTGAAGTATGACTCCTATACCGGCCGAAACCATGGTCAGGGCAACAAGATGAATCTGTTCATCAATTTCCAACCCCAATGTTCGCCCCAAAACCAGGGACAGTGTCATAATCGTGCCTAGAAGGGATATTTGCTGGACGGCCGCTAAAATGGCCACAGGTAATGGAGGTTTGTCGTTAACCCAGTATTTGATTTCTTCCGGTTGTTGCAAATTCCATTCCCAATTGAAAACAGCATTTTTCCACTATTAGGTCTGCTAACCTGCAAGTGAGTTTTAAGTAGGCTGGCCTCCCTTTATCAAGGTGCCATATGGATTTAAAGGGTGTTTTTGGTTAACTCATTCCAAAAATCTTTTCTTTCAAATGAAGTTTCTGTTTTTTCATTTCGGCAATCTGGATGTGATCAGGACTGGGTGACTTTTCAGCTTGCTCTACTCTCTCGGAAAGTTCTTTGTGCTTTTGTTTAAGTGCTTCAAGATATTCCATTTCTGCCATTTGATAAATTGCTCCTTTTCCTCGAAATTAAATCTACTTGATAGTAAATCACATGGATATTATACACCATAAATTTTTTTAAGAAAAACAGGATTTTGGAGAAATTCTTAACAGATCAGGACTTTTTTTTGCATGACCATGAATCACAAAGAAATTCCCTTGCTTTCCATGACCAGAAAGAGAACTGATATAAATCAGAATATCACTGTCATAGAAGAAACATTTTCCCCTCTTGAGAATCAAAGAATTCTTGATATCGGTTGTGGTCGGGGAGATTTACTTAAGGCACTTGCAAACAGATTGGCCAAACCAACCGGAATTGATGTTAACAAGCAATCACTGATTGAAGCAAGTAGAAAATGCCCACAGGCTGAACTCATCCACACTGGTGCTGGTGACATGGTTTTCCGTGATCATGGCTTTGATGGAACCATCATTTTGAACACCCTACATCACATACCTGAAAAGGAAATTCAGAAAGGATTGCAAAAGGCCCTGCAAGTTACCAAGCCAGGATGCCCGGTTCTGATCATAGAACCCTTGAATTTCGGTAGTTTTTTCAAGGTTTTCAAACCCTTAGATGATGAAACTGAAGTTCGCCGGAATGCCTTGCATGAATTGCACGATTTTATTGAAAGGGGTTTGGGGCGGTTGGATGACGCCTTTGAATACATGACTTCCGTCAGGGTCAGTAGCATTGAGGCCATTGTGAATAATGCCATTTCTGTCGATCCCAAAAGGGCAAATAGGGCCGAAATGGTCTTTGAGGAAATGAAAGAACTCTTTCAACAACATGCACTAAAACAGCAAGGACACCTGATACTAGAGCAACCCAAGATTGCCTTTGTCTTGACCAAATAATTATTCCGTAATTTGGTCACCCCAAGGTTTATATTCGATCAATAATAGGCGTTCGTAGCATTAAGGGCATTCTCGATAATGAAATCCCTTCTTGGCGGGACATCCTTGCCCATCAGCTTGATAAGCAGATCATTTGCTTCTGCCACATCTTCCACCTTTACCTGCAGAAGGACCCTTTCATCAGGATCCAGGGTCGTTTCCCAGAGCTGTTCGGGATTCATTTCTCCCAAACCCTTGTATCTTTGAAGTGAAAGTCCTTTTTGTCCAATCTCCAGTATCTTTGCCAATAGTTGGGAAGGAGTAAAAATCTTTTCGGTCTTTTGCCTGATTACCAACTCCGCAGGGTGCTGATAGATACTTTCCAAATCCTCGGCCATGGAAACCAGTTTCTGACATTCAGGAGTAACCAGGAAACTCCTTCTTAGGGTCTGTAATTCCTCAACACCACGCAGGGTTCTTCTGAAGGTCAGCCCACCATCTTGGGCAGGTCTTCCAGCCCAACCCTTTTCATACTCAAGTGCGGCCATGTTCAGTCGATCTGCAACTCTGTCAGCTGCCTTTTGGGGATTGCTCCTGATATCTTTTGAAAAGATATTCGCTATGGCTCCATGCTCTATGGCTGGCAGCCAGTGATTGGCCTGAAATTTGCCAAGTATTTTTTTCAGTTCCTGAGCCTGGTTGATTACTCTGATCAAATCGGCTGCAGCCAGAGTTTCCCCAGTTCCCAAGCGGAGCAGAGCCCCATCACTTCCTGCCTGAACAAGGAAATTGTCCAATTCACCCTGATCCTTGAGGTACGTCCCCGAATTCCCTCTTTGAACCTTGTATAAGGGTGGTTGTGCAATGTAGAGATAACCGTTTTCTATAATTTCCGGCATTTGGCGAAAAAAGAAAGTGAGCAGCAGGGTTCTTATGTGAGCCCCATCAACGTCAGCATCGGTCATGATAACAATTTTGTGATATCTCAGTTTTTCAATATCAAATTCATCTCTTCCGATACCCGCTCCGAGTGCCGTTATCAAGGTGCCTATTTGTTCATTGCCCAAAACCTTGTCAATTCTAGCCCTTTCTATATTCAATACCTTACCACGCAAGGGTAAAACAGCCTGATTGGTCCTTGTTCTTCCCTGCTTGGCTGATCCACCGGCGGAGTCACCCTCGACAATAAACAACTCAGAGTTTCGGGGGTCCTTTTCCTGACAATCTGCAAGTTTGCCCGGGAGTGAGGCAATGTCCAATGAGGATTTCTTTCTGGTCAGGTCCCTTGCTTTCCTAGCTGCTTCCCTGGCTTCGGCAGCCTGGCTAATCCGGATCAATATGTTTTTGGCGATCGCCGGGTTTTCCAGAAAATATTCCATCAACTTTTCCGATACCAAGGTAGAAACGGCGGTTTGTACATCGGTAGAAACAAGTTTATCCTTGGTTTGAGAACTGAAATCGGGTTCAGGCCGTTTGATGGAAATGACACAAGTCATTCCCTCCCTGATGTCGTCACCATTGAAGCGGGTCTTTATTTGACGTGAAGATTGTCCGTATTCAGCTGCATACGAATTGACGGTTCTGGTCAAGGCTGCCCGGAAACCGGCAACATGGGTTCCCCCATCTGCCTGGGGAATGTTGTTGGTGTAGGGCATGATGAGTTCATGGTAGGAATCGTTCCACCAGAAGGCAATTTCCACCCCGACCTTGTCTAGTTCACCGGTTATGAAAATGGGTTCTTCCTGAAGTGGCTCTCGCGAGGCATCCAGGTAGGCAACAAATTCCCTGACTCCCCCTTCTGAGTAGAAACTTTCCTCCTTTGGCTCGGACTCCCTTTCGTCCCTGAGAACAATTTTCAGCTGGGAATTCAGAAAGGAAAGTTCCCTGAACCTTTTTTCGAGACGTTCCCATTCAAAGTTGGTGTTATTGAACCGATCAAAGCTAGCCTTGAATTTTACTTTTGTACCGGTCTTATCTCCACAGGAGCCCAATTCTTTCAATGGTTCTACTGCTTCCCCGTGTTCAAAGCGAACAAAATATTCCTTGTCGTTTCGCCAGACGGTTACTTCCAACCAATCCGACAAGGCATTGACTACCGAAACACCTACTCCATGGGTCCCACCTGAGACCTTATAGCTGTTGCTGTCGAATTTTCCACCTGCGTGCATTTGGGTCATGATGACCTCGACAGCAGATTTACCTTCTTCTTCCATTATCCCGACTGGGATACCACGCCCATTATCTTCGACCGAGACACAGCCGTCATCATGCAAAACAATCTGGATCTGGTCGGCATGACCTGCCAGTGCCTCATCAACTCCATTGTCTGCAACTTCATAAATCAGGTGGTGCAAGCCATCACCATTCTGTACATTTCCGATATACATGCCCGGTCTTTTCCGGACACCTTCAAGACCTTTCAAGACCTTGATTTTCTCTTCATCGTATGTTTCTGTTGCAGCTATATTTTCTGCCAATTTCAACTCCTATTTTCTCCTCCTTAAAATATACTTGTTTTGATTGGAAAATAAAACATACAAGAGCATAATTTTGGTTCTTTTTTATAACTGTAATCCTGCAATCTTAACTTGACCGCAGCAGCATGATTTTCTGTTCTCCAAATTACCTGTCTCATGGAATCAGAGTTATGCCCATTTCAAAATGTAATGTCGTGAAAAAAACATATCCTTGACATCAGGCATTCTTGTAAAGAAGTCTGTAGATAAAATACTAAACCAGTACAATTTTTCGGGCATTATAGAGAGGTAACCCAATGACAAACCCGGATAGTTCCCTGATGCTTAAGCAAACAACTTTATATGATCGGGACAAAATATACAGATGGCTAGCTTGCTCAGATGCAACTCCCGAAATGCTTGGACCACCAACCTTTCCTGATGCACCTGTACCCACCTATGAAGAGTTTTGTGACGACTACAATGATGAAGCCTTTCTGGATCATGGTGATTTCCGCCTGTTTCTTATTGTAGTTGATCAGGAAGAAGTTGGTGCGATCAGTTATTTCATACGAGATCAGATTGCCGAACTGGATTTGTGGATTGCCAGCAAACATAACTGGAACAAGGGATATGGGTCCTCAGCATTGATTACTGCCATTGGCAAGCTGAAGAGGGAAGAAAAGGTGGATATCCTGATCATCAGGCCCTCGGCACGTAACAAGCGTGCAGTTGCAGCCTATCAAAAGGCTGGATTTGAACATTACGACCCGGATAAGCATGACATTCCACAATGGTGCCTGACAGAAAATCTGGATTATGAAGATGCTGTTGTTCTGGTACAATTTGTAAATGATCCAATTTCATGAATGACAGTTGAAGAAAATGAATCTTCCTTTTTGGAGCCTTTTTATTGTAGAAGAGACTTACGGGTTGGTATAATGGATTGGGAATGCTCTCCAGGAAAGGGATGGAAAAATGGAAACCCATAAAGATACTGTTTTTTTGGTCATTGATGTCCAGAATGATTTTTGCCCTGGTGGAGCCTTGGCAGTACCCGACGGGGATCAGGTCATTGAACCCATAAACCAGTTGCTGCCACAATTTCCTGCCAAGGTTTTTACCCAGGACTGGCATCCGGGAGCACATACTTCATTTGCATCGAACCACAAGGACAAGTCTGTTTATGAACTAGTACCATTGTCTTATGGCCAACAGGTTCTCTGGCCTGATCATTGTGTACAGGGAACGAAGGGTGCCGAATTTCACAAGGACCTCCAAACAGATCACGCCGACCTAATCATCAGAAAGGGCTTTCGCAAGGAAATCGACAGCTATTCGGCATTTTTCGAAAATGATCGGAAAACCACAACCGGTTTGGATGGATATCTAAAGAATAGAAATATGAAAAAAGTTGTTTGTGCCGGTCTGGCCACGGATTTC
>CAZHIL010000379.1:0-3339 GCA_964532985.1 uncultured Albidovulum sp.
ATTCAAACCTTTTACCCTGTTGGAACTTGGTCCTGGCAAGGGAACACTGATGTCAGATCTGCTACGAAGTTCCCGAATTGTTCCTGGCTATCTTGATTCCTGCAATTTGTGTCTATTGGAAAAAAGCCATTCGCTCAAAGAGCAGCAAATGAAAAATTTGCAAGATGCCAACCCCATTTGGCTGGATTCATTGGATGAACTTCCTGAACAACCAGTTTTCGCATTGGCCAATGAATTCTTTGATGCCGTGCCGATCAGACAATTCGTAAGAGGCAAACAATACTGGCAAGAACGATTGGTTGGCAAGTTTGGAGACAGTTTGCAATTTGAATTATCCCCTGAATTCGAATTCAAGCCATTGGAGGCAAGATTAAAGGATACAAGAGAAGGAAATATTGTTGAATTCAGACCGGAAGCTCTTGATTTTATCCAGAGTATTCTTGATAAGATAAAAAAACATGGGGGTATATTTTTGATTATCGATTATGGAGAAAGCCAATCACTTGGTAATACCTTCCAAGCCCTAGAAACGAACCAATATGCCGATCCACTGGCAAATCCTGGCTCAGCGGATTTGACTTCCCATGTCGATTTTGGGGCACTTGTAAAGGATATTGAGGGTGTTTCGGTTTCTCCCCTATTGGGTCAGGGAAAATTTTTGCAAAATCTAGGTATCCTTCAAAGGTCCCAAATTCTTGCCAAAAACCTTACGGGTGAAGACTTGGAGACACACCGAAAGGCAATTGACAGGTTAATCTCACCACATCAAATGGGGGACCTCTTCAAGGTCATGGCAATCTATGCAAACAAGCAGCCCGTACCACAGGGACTTCACTAATGTCACCCCATTTTATTACCTCAAAATTGCTTGAACCGAAAAGGCACGGCTTTTTCACCAGAAAGAATGGGGTTTCCAAGAAGCCATTCCAAAGCCTGAATTGCGGACTAAATTCACGCGATGACAAAACCAGGGTTGTCAAGAACAGACACCTGATCGAAAAAACATTGGGAATAGAGCAAGGAAACCTAGTATTTCTTAACCAAAAGCACACCTCCAGAGTGGTTGTTTTGGAAAATAACAGCCCACCAACCATTGAAGCGGATGGAATGGTAACTCAACAAAAAGGGCTGGGGCTTGCCATTTTGACTGCAGATTGCCAACCAATTTTTTTTCTGGATCCCGGAAACGGAATAACCGGTGCAATCCATGCCGGTTGGAAGGGAACCCTCAAGGGAGTAATAAGAAATGCCATTTGGGAAATGATATCCCTGGGATCTGATGTTAAAGACATTCGGGTTGTTGTCGGACCTTCGATCAGTAAGGAAAACTATGAATTCGGCAAGGATCTAAGGGATGAATTTGTGGACAATATACCTGCAAGTGAAACATGTTTTTCTCAAATTTCCGATCAAAAATACCTTTTTGATTTGATGGGATTAAGCCACATTCTGTTACTCAAGGAAGGTATAAAACAAGTTGAATTTATTGACTTATGTACTTATCAGAATGAATCGTGGTTCTTTTCCTGTCGAAGGAGTTTCCACCGGAAGGAACCCGGTTTCGGATTGAACGCATCAGTAATTGTAACTTGAGAAAAAAATATGCTACATTTTTCAGATAACGAATTTGATCGCCGTCAGAAGGCACTTGAGAAAGCACTCGAAGCTACTGGTCTTGATGGTATTCTCCTGTTTTCACCTGAAAGCCAGTATTGGCTTACCGGCTATGACACGTTCGGTTTTTGTTTTTTTCAGTGTCTCGTAGTGGGTGGTGATGAACCCGCACTTCTGACTAGGTCAGCCGACAAGCTGCAAGCTGAAATCACCTCCAACATCAATGATATAAGAATCTGGATTGACAATGATCAGGCCAATCCGGCGGTGGACCTCAAAAACCTGCTCAAGGAAAAACAATTGCTTGGCAAACGTTTGGGAATCGAAATCGATACACATGGGTTGACCGCATTCAATTACAAAAGGACAATAGATCAACTTGGCGGTGAGGTCGATTTGGTTGAAGCAAGTGATTTGATCTCCAAGTTGCGGTTGATTAAATCCGAAGAGGAACTCACCTATGTAAAAAGAGCTGCGGCCTTGGCTGATGATGCCTTTAATGCGGCGGTTTCCATTGCTGCACCTGGTGTCGACGAAGGCAGAATACTCGCTGGCATGCACAATGCAATTTTCAGCGGTGGTGGTGATTATCCGGGTAATGAATTCATTATAGGGTCTGCTGAAAACGCTCTTCTTGTCAGATATGCGGCTGGTACCAGAAAACTGTCTGCAAATGACCAACTGAACCTTGAATGGGCGGGTGTTTACCGCCATTACCATTCCTGTCTGATGAGAACCCTTCTGATAGGCAAAACTTCCCAACAGCACAAGGACATGTTTGAGGCCGGGGTCTCTGCCTTACTTGCATGTGAAGAAAAACTCAAACCCGGTAATAATATGGAGCAGGTATTCATGGCTCATTGCGATACCTTGGACCGATTGGGTATGGGGGAATTTAAATTGAATGCCTGCGGTTATTCACTTGGTGCTCGCTATACACCTACCTGGATGGAAAGGGAGATGTTCCGGGCAGGTGCCACAACCGAGATCAAATCAGGTATGGTATTTTTCCTGCATATGATATTGTTGGATGGGAACAACAAGGTGGCGATGTGTACGGGCAGAACTTCAATTGTATCGGAAGCGGGTTCCACCCCTCTATCCAGATTGCCGCTCGAATTGGTTACAATTTAAGAGCCATCAAAACCTAGTTTCATTATTTCGTTAAATTTAAACAGGGATTATTGAGGAATTATGCCTGAAAACTTTCAAACTGATGTCTTGATTATTGGTTCCGGTCCAGCCGGTTATACGGCTGGAGTATATGCCTCTAGGGCAATGCTAGAACCCATACTTGTACAGGGAATCCAGCCTGGGGGACAGTTGACCATAACCACCGATGTAGAAAACTGGCCGGGTGATACCATGGTGCTGGGGCCTGATCTGATGATGCGAATGGAAGAACATGCCAAATCGATAGGGGTTAATGTAATCCAAGATCATATTATTGATGTAGACCTGAATAATAGGCCCTTCCGGGCTACGGGAGACAGCGGAAACAACTACCACACCAAGGCACTAATTTTGGCAACTGGTGCGCAGGCAAAATGGCTTGGCCTTCCCTCGGAAGATTATTTCAAGGGGCATGGTGTTTCAGCCTGTGCCACCTGTGATGGTTTCTTTTTTAGGGGTCAGGAAGTTGTTGTCGTTGGCGGCGGCAATACCGCCGTTGAGGAAGCATTGTTCTTGACCAAGTTTGCGTCCAAGGTAACCCTTATTCACAGA
>CAZHIL010000380.1:0-3988 GCA_964532985.1 uncultured Albidovulum sp.
ATTGTTACGGTATCTGCTTCTTCAATCTGATCACCTTTCAGCAATACCTTCACCCTGTCGGCCATTTGGGCAACCACAGCCAGGTCATGGGTGATATAAATCGCAGCAGTATCAAACTGTTCCACAATATCCCTGATTGCGGATAGCACCTCGATTTGAGTTGTTACGTCCAGGGCGGTCGTCGGTTCATCAAACACTATTAAATCCGGTCGACAGGACATGGCCATTGCCGTCATGGCCCTTTGCAATTGCCCACCAGATACCTGGTGCGGATACCTGAACCCTATTTCCTCGGGGTTAGGGAGTTGTAGTTTACGGTAGAGTTCAATGGCATCATTTCGGGATTCCTGAACAGACATTACCCTGTGTTGGACAGGTCCCTCGGTATGCTGATCAATAATCCTGTGGGCCGGATTGAAGCCAGCTGCAGCCGATTGCGCTACATAGGCGATTCTTTTTCCGAGAAGCGATCGTTTGGTTTTAGCATCCGCATTGACCAGATCAATTCCATCAAAGTAAATCTCTCCTCCTGATATTCTGCATCCCTCTCTGGTAAATCCCATTGCCGCCAGACCAATGGTTGATTTCCCGGCCCCGGATTCCCCGATGAGACCTAGGACTTCACCCTTTTTCAAATGCAAATCTATACCATTGACAATCTGTATCCATTTTTCATCTGCCAATCCTTCGATTTTAAGATTCTTAACAAGAACCAGATTCTGATCATCCATATCTAACTCTTTAATCCAGAACTCTTGTGCAAAACCCAGTCAACAATAAAATTGACTGCTACCGTCAGCAGGGCAATTGCCCCTGCTGCCAATAAAGGCAATGTAGCAGTTAGGGGACTAAATGCTGCAAAATTGATGAACTGGGCTAAATCTCGAACCATTGTTCCCCAGTCGGCGAGTGGTGGCTGTATCCCTATACCAAGGAATGACAAGGCTGAAATAGTCAGAAAGACAAAGCAGAACCGCAAACCAAATTCGGCAAGTAATGGCGCCATGGCATTTGGCAGAATTTCCCTGAACAGCAGATATCTCAGGGTTTCACCTCTCACCTTGGCAGCTTCAATAAAATCCATTACCACAATGTTCAACCCCACAGCCCTGGAAAGCCGGTATACCCTGGTACTGTCCAGCACCGCAATGATCAACACCATGTACACCATTATCATTACCTTGTTTGACCCAGCCCACGCAGTGGCAATAGTCATCAGCAACAAGGCAAAAATCAGTTGGGGTATGGCCATCAGGGCATCAACCGCCCGGGATAATACCTGATCAACCCACCCTCCCAATGTTGCTGCAAGAAATCCACCGGTAATACCAATCAGAAAAGAAAAAACTGTTGTGGCAAAGGCAATACCGACAGTATTCTGTGCTCCGTAAATCAATCTGGATAAAAGGTCTCTTCCCAACTGGTCGGTACCAAGAATAAATCTGGGATCACCTCCCAAGTCAGGATTTCCTCCCGGCAAGGCATTAATGACCTCAAAAATCTCATCTTGCTCGTAGGGAGCTATAAAATCGGCAAAAATGGCGAGGAGGGCATAGAGGATCACTGTTAGAATTCCGAAAGCAGCCGTTACAGGCATGGATCGAAACAGTTTCCTGGATCCTTCAGTCCCAATCCTGCGTCCAAGAAAACGGAAAATATAACCGGACAATCCACAAATTACCAACAGCTGAACGCCCCAGACAAAGAATTTTATCTGGAGGATGAAATAAACGTAAAGGGTAAATAGAATCAGGGTAACTGCAAATATGAAACCCACCCCGACAAGATAGGACATATCGCGGAAATAAATGTTCCATTCATCTTTTGGCCAATTGATTTTTTGACCGGTCCACCTGAATAACCAACCCAAGGCAAATATGCCGGCAATACTGATGATGAGGTAAACCAATATCATTTCATTGCCTTATTTAGGATGCCTTAAGCGAGGGTTTGACAAGATTGTCATTATATCGGCCAGAAGATTGAGAAGGATATAGGAAGCTGCAAAAATCAGACAGCAGGCCTGGACAATTGGTATATCCCGAACCTTGACGCTATCAACGAACAATTGACCGATTCCAGGATAAACAAAGACGACCTCTACCACCACGACACCCGTAATCAGATAGGCCAAATTCAGAGCAATAACATTAATAATAGGTGCCAGTGAATTCGGCAAGGCATGACGGATGATTATCATCAGGGGTGCAGTCCCCTTCAATCGTGCCATTTCGATATAGGGGGATGCCATCAGGTTGATTATTGCCGCCCTTGTCATCCTCATCATGTGGGCAGTAACGATCAGGGTCAGAGTGAGAGCCGGTAACATCGTCCGGTCAAGTTTCTCCCAAAAAGTCATTCCTTCGTAAACATTGGACAATGAAGGGAATATAGGGTTCAGCACGGCTAGGAACAAAATCAATATATAGGCCAGGAAAAACTCTGGCGACGAAATCGAGGACAATGTGGATATATTTATGGCCCGGTCAAAAATCGAATTGGAATAAAGGGCGGCAAGAATTCCCAGCATGACCGAGAGGGGTACTGAAATCGCTGCTGAAGCACCAGCGAGGAACATGGTATTCTTGAATCTCGGGGCAAGTTGATCGGCAACTGATGCTATACCTCCCAATTCGACTGAAGTTCCACCGTATTCAGCAAAATTTGCTTGCGCAAAGCTGACCCCAAAATCACCCTGGATTATCCCGCCTAGCCAATCCAGGTATCTTTGCACAGGATGTTTGTTTAGACCAAGATCCTCCCTGATAGACTCTACAGCTTCAGGTGTTGCTCCCTGCCCCAGAATTGCCTGGGCAAAATCACCTGGCAGCATGTTGACGGATGCAAATATCAAAAGGGAAACAACAAAAAGGGTGAGAATGCCAAGTACGATTCTTCGTAATATTATACCAAATATTGAACTCATCCTGAAAGTAACCTCTGTTCTCTTTTAACCTTATTTCATTACATTTCAAACAACCAGTTGTATTATTTTAATGTTATCGGGGTTTGACCCGAAGCAAAACAGTTTCAATTCAGGTGTAACAATCAGGTTTGCAATGCTGGTGATTGTGAAGGCAGGGTTTTGGGGTTTGCAGGATAAGAGATGGGGCGATTCTGACAACCACCCCATCTCAAGAAGTTAGGAGAGGTGGCTTTAACCACCCCTCAACAAACAAGGCAAAAAATAAATAAGTTTCAAAAATCTGATCAGTTGGCCTGACGTCTTATAAATGCAGGAACCTTGATCTTCTCAACAGCCTTGGTCCTTCGTCCCAGAAAATTGAATTTGAAATTACTGCCCTTTTCATTCTCTGGTAAATCTGACATTTGCTCCGGATGATCAACAGAATCATCATTCTCATTCTGCATTGATCTTATCATTTCCTTGAACCCGAGATTTACCTCATCCTGGTTATTATCAAATTCCTGATGATAATTTTCATTCAATTCCTGATCAGTTATTCTTTTGGGTGCAGTGAATGACCTGATTTGTCTTTCAGGAAGGGATTCGGTTTCGATACTACTCTCCATGGCACCATTTTCCACGGCTTCATTATCCATGTTCGGTTCACTCAAATTGAGACTTTCCTGCTGATGATTTTCATCACTAGCTACCAGAGGTTCCGAAATTTGTTCGGATTCTTCATCCATCCAGATACTTGCAGAACCTTCTTCATCAGTTTCATCATGCATTGCCGGTTCGAATTCCCAGGCTTCTTCAGATCCAATTTCTTCCCTCTGATAAGTTGTTGAGACAGAATCTTCTGAACTGGTTAGGCCAGTAGCAACGAGGGAAACACATATCTTGCCCGTATATTCAGGATCATGTGTCGTACCCACGATAACATGGACATCATCTTTCACATGTTTCCTGATTTCTTCCGAAGCAGCACTTAAATCAAATAGTGTTTGATCCTCTCCACCAACGATATTGATAAGAACAGCCTTGGCATTATTAAGATTGGTTTCCTCAAGAAGCTGATTG
>CAZHIL010000381.1:0-1857 GCA_964532985.1 uncultured Albidovulum sp.
GTACCAACCAGCAGGAACAGTCCCGGGGAAAGTATGTACCTATTCATTGGTCTTCCCCTGAACCTTGGCATCAACCACCCCAGAAATCTCGTCAACAATACCCCTTTTTGGAACAATTTGGTTGACGATTTCAACAGCTGCCTCATTGGCGATTGCACGTATATTGGTGAGTGCTTCATCCTGTATGGCTTCAATTCTTTTCTCGGCTTCGGCAACCTCCGCTTTGACTGTTACCTCTGCTTCTTCCAAGGCCTTGTTCTGCATCTCAAGAATTTCATTGCGGGTTTCTGTAGCTTTCCCTTCGGAAAATCGTTTGGCCTCGGCAAGCGTTTCCTCGATTGAATTTTCCAGTCCTTCAATCTTTTCATTCAACTTACGGGCATCCTCCAGATCAGCATTGATTCTTTTTTCCCGCTGTGAGACAATCTGACCTATCCGTGGCAGGGCTATCATCCTGACCACGATAAAGATGGCCAACAGGAAAACCACCAACCACAGAATCTGGTTGGGAAACGAAGAAAACTCCAGCTGGGGAATACCAGCTTGTTCACTTACATTGTTTTCAGCAGCCACTCGTCAAATTCCCGAAATTCAAACGATGTATTGATTTGTTGCCAGGCTCTTTGACTAGAGGGCAAACATCAAAAGCAGTGCCACGAGGAAGGAAAAGATTCCGAATGCTTCGGCAAAGGCAATTCCAATAAACAGCATGGCTGTCTGGGATTGCGCAGCAGATGGATTTCTCAGGGCCCCTGCCAAATAGTTTCCTGCAACATGACCGACACCGATGGCAGCACCACCCATTCCTGTACAGGCCAAACCAGCCCCGATGAGTGCTCCCATTGTATTCAAATCGCCTTCCATAATTTACTCCTTGTCTAGAATGGATATTTCAGATTAATGTTGAGGATGCAGGGCATCCTTCAGATAAACACAAGTTAGAATTGTAAACACATAAGCTTGGATAAAAGCCACTAATAATTCCAGGCCATATACTGCTGATATTGCAATTATCGGAACAAAAGCACCAAGTCCCATGACACCGGCAAAGGCTGCAAAGACCTTTATCATTGCGTGCCCGGCCATCATGTTTCCTGCCAGCCTGATCGAATGACTGATTGGTCGAACAAAATAGGACATGACCTCAATCACTGCCAAAACCGGACGAAGAGGAAGTGGTGCCGAAGAAATCCAGAACAGCCCCAGGAAACCCAGCCCGTGTTTGACAAAACCGATCACTGTAACTGAAATGAATACCGTTAGGGCCAGGGTCGCAGTAACCGCAATGTGCGATGTTGGTGTGAAACTCATTGGAATGAGGCCCAGAACATTTGAAAAAATGACAAACATGAAGGCAGTCATTATATAGGGGAAAAATGGTAATGCATCGCGTCCCGCAACATCCTGTACCATGTTTCTGACGAAACCGTATATCAGTTCAACAACCATTTGAAAGCGGTCGGGCACATAGGATTTCTTGCGGGTTCCAACCACCAGAAAAATGATTACCCCCAAGAGGGTTATGGCCATCCACATGGCTGTATTGCTGAATGAATACCACACCAAAGGACCATCACCCAGTACGGGCTTAACCAGAAACTGGTCCATCGGGTGGATTTCTAACCCCTTTTGTGCTTCGGTTTCAGTAGCCATTTCAGTTTAGTCGGGAGTATTTCCCTCATTCTTATTTGTTTCAGGTTTCTTCATTTCCTTTGCAGTTCTCAACATCAAGTTAATTCCTGCTCCAAATCCTAATAATACAAACAAAATCATATTTAAAGGTTTGGTACCAAATAAAATATCCAAACCATATCCAATTACAAAGCCCAACCCGACTCCAGCAACTAGGTCAACCAC
>CAZHIL010000382.1:0-2203 GCA_964532985.1 uncultured Albidovulum sp.
CTGCTTCATACTGGCCCTTGGGAAGTGCTGCCAATCCACCTCTTATTACCTCGGCCATATAAGCTGAAGCAAACAATGTAACCATTATCACGACCCGAAGGATTATATCGAAATTGGTACCCGGGGGCAGGAAGTAATTCAGAAGTGTCGAGGCCACAAACAAAAGGGTAATTAGTGGGACACCCCTGATAAATTCGATAAACCCGACACATAGCGATTTCACGATCAATAGATCCGATTTTCTACCTAGGGCGAGCAAAATACCGATTGGCAGTGAGGCAGCTATGCCAGTAGCACCAATAATTACGGAAAGGGTGAACCCACCAAATTGTTCACTTTCAACGATTTCAATCGCAAGGGGGGTAACATTTTCGGACAAAAAGACCGCTACAGGGATTAAACCAAGCAGGAACCATAAAATTATCAAAAGGGTTCCGACAATCGTTCCAATCAATAGTCCCCTTTTTTCGTTGAGAAAATTAAATACAAGATAACCGGCAATCAAACCTGCCAGGGTCAGGAAGGGTGTCCAGATGGTCCCACCCCAAAGCAACCAATAACCAAGGAAGGGATAGGCACCTGAAAAATAAAGCATTTGTCTGGGCAGTTTGGGGAACAGGATGGGAGCCAAGGCAATCAGCATCAAGACAAAAGTCAAGTTGACCCGCCAGTAAAGTTCCTTGGGATAAAAACCATAGAATAGTTGCAGGTACCTTTCCCGAATGACAGCCCAACAAGCTCCGGTTGTCCCTTCACCATAGGTCAAGGGAATGACTTCACGGCATTCCCTCAGGGAAGTAGCGGTCCATGAAGATAAAAAGACCCAGGGTAGTATTTCCGCCAGAAGATAAACCACCAGGAGTCCAGAAAGTATCGTCAGCAGGGAATTCAAGGGTCCACTGAATAGATTGTAGCGAATCCATCCCAGAACACTTCCCTCCATCATGGGTGGTGCTTGGGAGTCCAACATCTCGTTGCGAACGAAGGAATGATCACTCATGTACTATCTCTCCTTGATCTTCACGGTTGAGTTGTACCAATTCATCACGGCCGAAATACCGAGCGATATACCCAGGAAGACAAGCATCAACAAAAGTATGCTTTCCAATTCCCGTCCAGTCTGATTAAGGGTAATGCCTCCGAGAGTACCCGTAATGTCCATATAACCGACGGAGATTGCCAGGGAGGAGTTTTTGGTCAGGTTCAAAAATTGGGAAATCAAGGGTGGTATGATGACCCGCAAGGCTTGGGGCAGGATAATCAGGTTCATGGTCAAGCCAGGCCGCAAACCCAGTGAATAGGCTGCTTCGGTCTGTCCCTTCGAGACAGCCAGAATTCCAGCACGAACAATTTCGGCAATGAACGCCGAGGTATAGCAGGACAGTGCAATCCAGAGAGCAATAAGAGAATTTCTGAGATAGATGCCACCCTGGAAATTGAACCCCTTGAGTTCCGGTTTGCCAAGATAAAACCCGAGAATATACAGAAGAATGATGGGCGGGATTACAACAACCGCAATCCTGTATGGCCAAACCAATGGTCTGTGTCCTGTAGTTTGCTGTGTCTTGTCAGCTCTTTTCTTAAGAAAGTTTGATACGAAAATTCCGGCAAAAAGGACAATCAGAAAAGCAATCAGATCAAGACTTATCTCAAAAATTCCAAATATGCTGATGTCTCCAAGACCATTACTAAAAAACGGTTCCGGGAGATAGGTTCCCCGATTGGTAACGGCAACGCTATCCCAAAACAGCAGAGAAGATTCAGGATTATCGCCCCGGAAAGTGGCCGGTCTAGGAAGTGATTCAATCAAAACCGCCATGGTGAAAACAATCCACAGCAGAACTGGGACATTACGGAATATTTCTACCCAGCAAGTCATGATTTTGGCAACGACCCAGTTATTGGACAGTCTGAGAATGCCAATTGTTATGCCCAATACAGTCGCTGTTACACACCCCAATAGTGCAATAATCAGGGTATTGATCAGCCCAACGAAAGCTGCTCTCAGATGGGTTGATCGTGATGAATACTCAATGAGTTTCTGATTGATGTCATAGCTGGAAGGTTCAAACAGGAACCAGAGTTCCACCCCTTTCCCCAATGTTTCAAGATTTTGAACCGTATTACTGATTAACCATGAAATCAATAACATGAATCCTGCAAGGGCAACTATTTGAATGGTTAGTGATCTGTACCTGGTATC
>CAZHIL010000383.1:0-2108 GCA_964532985.1 uncultured Albidovulum sp.
AATTTCCCCAGGCTATCAAGATACTCAATCGCTGGAGTTTCCAAGGGATCAAATCCAAACTTGTTGAATACCTCGGCAATGTCATTCATCATTTGAACCCGAAATTTATGGGTTTCTCCAAAATAATCCTGGAAACCCTGAGGTGTTTCCGCCTTGGGACGTGCTATTTTCTGTTTTTTGGATTTTGCAACCATGGTAAAATTTCTGGGTAGTGGATTGCCAAATTTAAGTGTTTCAAGAATGTATCGCCAAATGCACTGCAACAAAGGTGTAAAGTGGATTTTGTTATTACCTAATCTGTCTTGAATTAATCCATTGGTGAAACTTTTATAACCCCCTCCAGGCTTTTTATGGCCTGTTTCACCTTTTTATTCATTTTGTAGGTACCTGCAATATCGATTGTCAATTCTTCCTTGATTTCCTTGCAAGACGGGGAGAAAACAATCCTCGACCATTGATAATTGGGCAACTCTCTGGTATTTTCCTCCAGGATTGTCCTGACATGACCTGGTACCGATGTCTTTTCAAAATCAATTCGGACCGTAATCGGAGGGTCTTTGATCAGATTTTCCAGGGGTAAAATCTTGAAGGTGGAAACCCTGATCTGGTCCTTGTATTTATCTACTTCCAGATGAGCATGGACCAAGGCATTCTCATTTATGAAAACATTTCCATGGGAATAGAGTTCTGGCGACAGGAAAGCCTCGATCTCGCCTGTATCATCGGAAAATTTGATAAAGGCCATGGTACCTCCATTACTCGAGATTCGTTTGGTAACCTTGGCGATGATGCCAGCAATTTTGATAGTTTTCTTGGGGCCGAATTTTTTGACAGAGCTTTCCTGCCATTCAAGGACTTCCGAAATCGATGTCAATTGGAAATCTGTCAATCTACTCTTGAATCTGGTTATGGGATGTTCACTCAGATAAAATCCAATCGATGTATGCTCCTCGGCCAGTTTTTGTCCTTCACTCCAATCCTGCGCAGGCCGCAAGGCTGGTTTGGGCATGTCCGGTATGTCATCAAAAAGGCTTTGTTGATTGCTGGTTGAGTTTTGTGACTTGGCATAATTTGAAAGAATGTCAAAATTATTGAACAGTTGATGGCGATTCCCGACTAATTTGTCAAAGGCACCTGCACGAACCATGTTTTCAAAGGCACTCTTTGAAATGGTGGACAAATCAATCCTCTCGGCAAAATCGAATATATCCTTGAAGGGTTCATCCCCTCTGACCTCTTCAACCTTGCGGGCAACATCAACACCGACACTTTTGATGGCCGAAAGAGAATAAACAATCTTGCCGTCCTGTACTTCAAAATCCGAGTTGGATTGGTTGATATCGGGGCAAACGATTTCAATACCCGATTTTACCAAATCCATTGAATAAGCTGCCAATTTGTCGACATCATTCAAATCCATGGTCATAACCGAAGCCATGTATTCCAGATGATGGTTGGCTTTCAGCCAAGCAGTCTGGTAGCTGACCAAAGCATAAACGGCAGCATGGGACTTGTTGAAACCATAATGGGCAAATTTCTCCAACTGGTCCCAGACTTTTTCCACAGTCTCCTTGGGAATACCCTTATCCTCAGCCCCATTGAAGAATTCAGGTTTTTCCTTGGCCATTTCGGCAGGAATTTTCTTACCCATGATTCTTCTGACAAGATCTGCCCGACCTAGTGAATAGCCGGCCATGACTCGGACAATTTCCATTACCTGTTCCTGATAGACGATGAATCCATTGGTTTCCTCAAGAATATAATCAATGGATTCATGCAGTTTTTGGGCCTTTTTCATTCCATTCTTGGCAGCACAAAAATCACCGAGGATTTCCATCGGCCCAGGGCTGGAAAGGGCTACTATGGCAACAACATCCTCGAATCTGGTGGGCTTCATGAGCCTCAGGGCATTGGTCATACCAACCCCCTCGACCTGAAATACCCCCATGGTTCTTCCATTTGCATAGAGGTCAAAGGTCTTTTCATCAGTCAGGGGTATATTTTCTATATCAATTTCCAAACTGTTCCTGGCAAGTTTCTCCAAGGTTTTGGCAATCACTGTAAGGGTTTTAACCCCTAGGAAATCCATCTTTACCAAACCAGCTTCC
>CAZHIL010000384.1:0-5826 GCA_964532985.1 uncultured Albidovulum sp.
TAATCTGCGGGATCGAGGGTACCATTTGAACCAGCAGTCAATTTGGCAATCTCTCCCATCATGCGCTTTTGATGAACTTCGGTCTGAGCACCAGTTGCATCATTGTCTAGGACAATTTCCGCGGCTTCATCCGGATTTTCCTCGGCATATTTCCAGCCCTTCATGGAAGCTCTGACAAAACGTACCATTTTATTAACAAAGGCAGGATCATTCAGGCTGTTTTCATGAACATAAATTCCATCTTCAAGAGTGGCAACACCCTGATCTTCGTACTTGAATGTAATTAGATCATCAGGTGAAATACCCGCATCCACAACTTGCCAGTATTCATTGTAGGTCATTGTGGAGATACAATCAGCCTGCTTCTGAAGCAATGGATCAACATTGAATCCCTGCTTGAGAACTGTGACCCCATCATCACCACCTTCTGTTGAGATACCAAGTTGGCTCATCCAACTCAGGAACGGATATTCATTTCCAAAAAACCAGACTCCCAATGTTCTTCCCGGAAAATCTGCAGGTGAGGTCACACCGGATTCCTCCAGACATGTCAACATCATGCCAGATGATTTGAATGGCTGTGCAATATTTACCAAAGGAAGTCCTTTTTCACGACTGGCAAGAGCCGAAGGCATCCATTCGATTATTACGTCAGCACCTCCACCTGCCAATACCTGGGGAGGAGCAATATCCGGTCCACCGGCATTGATTTCCACATCAAGATTTTCTTCATCGTAAAAACCCTTGTCCTGAGCAACATAATAACCAGCGAACTGGGCTTGTGTAACCCACTTCAGTTGAAGCGTAACCTTGTCTGCAGCTTGTACAGAAAAAGCCAACGAACCGAATAGAACGACTAAAACAGATATTAATTTTACCTTCATGATTTCACCTTTCATAAATTCAATAGACAATAATTCATACAATCATATACTGCCTAAATCCCAGCAATTTTCAAAAATTAAAAAATTGTTGAGTAACTATTCAGCACCTCTGTATTGAAGTTGTATTTTAGTTAGGAATGCTAATCTATGCAATAGTTTTGTGCATTCCATCGTTTCCTGGCAGGATTGTTGCCTTTGCCGGTTCGTGCGTCCCCAGTGCCTGAACGGGAAGGTCCAACCTCAGCGATGCCTCAAGTTCCGATGACGACTTACGAAGCGTTTCCAGAATGTTCTAGTCCTGCGTGCTGACTGTCGCTAGAACCGTCTTTATGATGGTACAGTTGGACTGCTCCCTGCCTTCTGCGGAAACTGACCGATAACTTCTGATGAACCTCTTCCATCCGAATCGCCAATTCGGCCATGTTGTTCGTGGGGGGGTGTCACTACCGGTTTAAATATATACCAATACTAACAGTTTAAAATTGTACCACTTTCAGCCACTGGAGCTTACCTTCAATCCTAAGCCCCGTCTCGTCCTTGTGCTTGACCCGGGCCATAATGACCGCATCCCTGACCCTGTCCACAAATCCGCGATAGTCGAGGGCTCTCAGGGAAACCATGTTCACAACCGTTCCTTCCAACAGTTTCACTCTGAAAAGATCCCTGAAGGTCTCGACCAGGCGTTTCTCCGGTATCAGTTGATGGGCATTCAGGTAAAGCACCAACGCCATCAGATTGGGACCATACTGTACCGGTATCCACACACCCTCTGGAAAGGAGCCTCTGGTTTCCAATTCACAATGTGGACAACAGGTATGGGAAAGATGATCCACAACAATGAAGGGGAGTTGCTCCGGTATGTCATGGACCTGACCGACATCCCTTCGTCCAGGGCGTGGTCGCAATGGGCACAGTCATGGGGAAAATGGTGCTAGATATGGTCAGGCGTTTCGGAACGGAGCAGCGTCGTTCCCTTGTGACCCTTCTTGTCACCTAGTTTGTATCCCTTCACATCGTTGCCTTACGGGACTGGGGGTTCCCCCAAGCCATCACCTGAGTGAGGCTTGCTGCTGTTGGCACTATTCAGGCCAAGACGGCGTTCAAGTTTGGATATCAGCGAAAATTCACCTCATACTCCAGAAGCCGGGCTTTCAGCTCCTGAATCCGTGTATCCTTGGATAGTGGGAATAAGGGACGTAACGTCATGTACCTGTACTCAAATATGCTGCTGCCAAACCACTCGCCTCAAGGGCATTTGGTGAACCTGTGGCTTCAGTCGTCTCATTGGGGCCAACAATCAGGATTGATTTTCAGGATGTCAACAGGAACAATCCAATTGTTCAGGATATTTAATGATTAGATACCTGAATAGTTACTTTCTCATAGCAATTTTGGGACCCACGTTGGATTAAGGCTAATGATGCTAAGGTTGCTGAGGTGCTATATAGGTTCCATAAACATATAGGCTGTTGACAGTACCGGCTAGTACTTCACCATTATTGCCATACACTGCACCAGTGAATCCTTCTTCTCCACTTGTATCGCTTTCCCACGGGTCCCCTAAAAATTTATATCTCCCTGAAACACTTTGAAATGTTCCATCTGCTCTAATTACAGCAGGACCGTAACCACTACCCACCTTAATTAAATCACTCCTGTCCTTAAACTTTACATAAATATCAGCACTTATTGTTGGTCTCTGGTCACCAAATCTTGCAGTAAGTTCAATTTCAGAAGAAACACTCTGATCAATACGAGCCGTAAATGCGGGATTATAGACACCAGTAATCTCTCCCCTATATGTAGCAGTTCCCCAACTTGCTAAAAAGCTTCCACGCTTATTGTGGTCCTGGTTGTTGCTTGTAATTTTTTGGGGTAGTTTATTGATAGCCGTCATGTGTATATTCCTGTATGTTGGACGATATTCCCAACCACCCAAAGCATTCAAATTCAATGAAAAGGGATTGGCTGGTGGAACATTTTTTGTAGCTCCTCCCCAAGCTGTTGAAGAAGGGTTATATCCTCCACCTCCACCACCTCCACAGGATAACAAAAACAGGGGAAGAAAAAATATCAAAACCAATTTTCTCAACATCAATTCGCACACTTCAATCTTTTTGTGAAACTCCGTACCTACATAACAAAGTTATTGGAAATTTGAAAACTCAAATTCTTAATTGGAAAAGATAGCATAATACAAGTTTGCATTATAAGATAACCGACAAATTAATAATTAATAAACGTCGTATAAGTGGAAAATTACAAACCTGCAAGGCAACAATCTTCAATGAAACCATGAGGTACAATAAGGCATTGCTTAGGTAGACATTCTTGCCTAAACTATACCTTCATTTCAGGAGGACTGAATAGTTGCATTGTTGATTTAAAATTTTTCAGTTCAGAACCTGAAAATACGGTTTAAAATAATACCTTATTTTGCAAGAATTCAAAAAAAGTTTGTTGCTAATTAAACCAATTATATTCAGAAGCATTTATCCGAAGGTATTCCTCAGTAAACAAACCCGAACACTCCGGGTCCATTGTGAAAATGTCTTAACAACACCCTATCGGTCATCAATGTCATTGTTGAATACAATCTAGATCACTTACTTTTCTGTAAGCAATTGGTATGGATTCTGACTAAAAAGTGCAAATTAAACAGATCGGAATTCCACGAATGGGTAATCCGGGTTGGGATACTTCTTACTTGTTTATTTAACTCAGGCTGCACGAACCTTATTTGGACCGTTGTTTCTGGATATCCTGCTGGCCAATTCCTCCGAAACAAGAAAAGCCAATTCCAAAGCCTGAGAGGAATTCAAGCGGGGGTCACAGACCGTATGGTATCGATCACCTAGATCTTCATCAGATACTGCGCTCAAACCACCTGTGCATTCAGTAACATCCTTACCAGTCATTTCAAAATGCACTCCTCCTGGAATAGTTCCTTCATCGTGGTGAACATCGAAAAACTGGTGAACTTCCCCAAGCACATTTTCAAACCGTCTCGTTTTGTAACCAGACGAAGATTTTTCAGTGTTTCCATGCATCGGGTCACAAGACCAAATTACATTCGCTCCAACTTCCTTTACAGCCTTTATGAGATTGGGGAGATAATCCGCAACCTTGTTGTTGCCAAAACGAGCAATCAGGGTAATCCGGCCGGCTTCGTTTTGAGGATTGAGTTTTTCCAATAGGACCTTTAAATCTTCTGGGGTAATACTCGGACCGCACTTGATGCCCAATGGATTTTGTACTCCTCTGCAAAATTCGACATGCGCCCCATCAGGCTGGCGTGTTCGATCACCAATCCAAATGAAGTGACCGGAACCGGCTATGATATCCCCGGTCAAGGAATCAACGCGACTGAGCATTTCCTCATATTCCAGCAACAGTGCTTCATGGCTGGTGTAGAAATCGACCTGTCTGAGGGTATTCAGTTTTTCAGCATTGACTCCTGCAGCTTCCATAAACTCCAAGGCATCAGTGATACGGTTGGCAATTTGATGATACTTTTCAGAATCACTTTTCCCGGTGAATTCTAGATTCCAAGTATGTACCCTCGTGATATCAGCATAACCACCATGACTGAAGGCCCTGAGTAGGTTCAGGGTTGCAGCAGACTGAGAATATGCTGTTAGCATTCTTTCAGGGTCGGGTATCCTGGAAGATTCATTAAACTCAATGTCATTGATCATATCCCCCCGGTAGCTAGGAAGTTCGACACCATCAACAGTTTCAACAGATGATGATCTTGGTTTGGCAAACTGACCTGCCATCCTGCCAATCTTGACTATTGGACGTTTGGCACCAAAGGTAAGGACAATTGCCATTTGCAGAAGAACCCTGAATGTATCCCTGATGGAATCAGCATTGTATTCCTGAAAACTTTCGGCACAGTCGCCACCCTGAAGTAAAAAAGCCTTGCCTTCACATACTTTTGCAAGTTCATTTCGCAACTGTCTGACTTCTCCGGCAAATACCAATGGTGGACTCATTGCCAGTTGCTTTTGTACCCGATCAAGTTTATCCTGGTCAGGATAATCAGGCATTTGAATACGTGGCTTGCTTCTCCATGCCGATTTAGTCCAATCACCAGTCATTATTTATCTCCATCTACTGAATTTACACTTGATATAATCCGGTAGAAGCCAAAATCCAGACTGTAAAAACCACAATATTTCCAGATCGGGTTCAACGTAGGTGATTTATACTGATACAATCTGTGTCTAACGGATAAGGAATTTACAGGCTTCCCCGCCATCTGAATGGTTATCAGGTTTCATTCTGTAGATACTTCCCCTGTCCTCGGATATAAACCAAATCGACCCATCCGGAGCTTCCCTGACGTCTCTTACCCTTTTGGTTTCTGGCAGGGATATCCGTTCGGCTTCCTGGAAATTTCGATCTGGATTAATTCTGGAGATGTAATCAAACTTGAGCGAGCCAACAAATACATGCCCCTTCCAATCCGGCCATAGTTTGCCAGAGTAAACCATCAAACCTGATGGGGCAATGGATGGATCCCAATATAATTCGGGTTGTTCCATACCTTCATTGGTTGTACCGATACCAACCTGCTGGCCAGAATAATGAACTCCATAGCCGATTATCGGCCATCCATAATTCCTTCCCTCTAAAACCAGATTAACCTCATCACCGCCCCGAGGCCCATGTTCCGAAACCAAAAGATTACCTTTTAAATCCAACCCTGCTCCTTGTGGATTACGGTGACCATAGGACCAGATTTCCGGTAGGATGTCATCATTTTTTGCGAATGGATTGTTCTCTGGGACTGTCCCATCGGGATTAATTCGAACAACAGTTCCGCTATGTGAAGTTAAGTCCTGAGAGGATTGTCCTTCTCCTCGGTCTCCCATGGTAATAAAAATTGTTCCATCGGTGTTTTCAACAATTCTGGATCCGAAATGCCGATTTCCAT
>CAZHIL010000385.1:0-2005 GCA_964532985.1 uncultured Albidovulum sp.
GTCCCTTGAGCGTTGGGATTGTTCTATGTTTTATTGCTGGCGGAAGCGAGTCCAACTTGGGCTTCCTGTGGTGGGTGTGAGCTGTTGTTGGCAAGTTTCGATGCACTGATTGAGCTGGGAGCCCTTGAGCAGGCAAATGAATTGATGGACAGATCAGGTGGCAAGGGCAAGGAATTGGATATCCGAAGATTTGATATAGCCTTGTTGACCAATACCGAACACATCCCTTGTTCAGGTATCAGGAACAAGACGATTGAAGTTCCTTCATATACACATCAAATCTATTGCTTTGTAAGACTGGGTGAATGGAAAAACGCCGAACTGGTATTTGAAGCAGCTAAAACCATTGGTGATTTTACTTCTCAGGAAGAACAAATTGTCACCATATTCCTATTCCCTGAACTTGCTCTGAGTATCGCCAATCAGGAATTCGAACAACTTACTCCTCTTCTTTTCAGAATGTTGAAGGATAGTGGATTTTACTTTTATCATCATGATATCAAACCATCCCTGGCTTTCCATTTGAAAGACTCCAGCCCGGAATGGAAATCAAGAATTGAATCGCTAGAAAAACTGGTACGATCAAATTCCCAACCTTTTGAATCGCTATTGGTTGCCTATACTGAATCAAAGCCCTCCTCAACTGATGGGGTATGGGGAAGGGTCAGGCTGATTCAAGCACTGGAAAAAGCAATTGTAATGCAGGATACGATTGAAATAAAGGAATTGTTTCTGAACGGATATTTCTTGATGGAACAGGAGGGGTTGAGTGTCAAGTATACCGAATATTTCATTCCCAGAATAATTCCGCATATCGTGGAATTTGGACGAATTGCACCCGGCCATTATTCACCAGCAATCCTGTTCCCCTTCCCTCCTGAGGACTTGGAAATAATGTCTCCTTCCAACCGTGAGGAGAATTTTCTGTTCTCCCTTCGAAGCGGTAATTTAGAGAATGCAATACCTTCTACTCCTATACAGCAGGGTATTATTTCAGGATTGACAGAAACAGATCTGGAGGATGATTTGGTTGTCATGGCAAATCAGGGAAAATTTGGTGAGGCTGTCCTGGATATTCTGGCCATACTACAGGATGTCAATCAAACCAGCCCAAATGAAATCAGGAGAGCACTCGCTGGATTGACTGTCCTAGGGCTTGAGCAAATTGCCAGGGAGATATCAATACAAATTTTGGTTATTGAAAATGAAAAACTCAATCGGTGAATTGCAGATCAGCAATTTCATTGAAATGCTGATTGCCGAACGATCGATTTCAAGGAATACTGCTTTGGCTTATACAAGGGATCTTGCAGCTTTTGCCAAATACTTGCAGAAAAGGAAAAAGGAACTTGAAACTGCAGATACCGAGGATATAACCAAATATCTGAACGGTCTTACGAAAGGCTTGGTATCCAAATCAACCCAGGCACGTAAATTATCAGCCATCAGGCAATTCTATATCTTTTTGCATGATGAGGGGATAACAAAGGACATTCCCGGACAAAAGTTGAAAAGCCCCAAAAAGCATAAATTGCTACCCAAAAATCTTACTGAGGGCGAAGTAAATAAAATATTACAGGCCTCGAAATCCCATGGCCGCAATGATTATGAACGGGCCAGAAATCTGTGCATCGTCGAACTTCTGTATGCCTCCGGGATGAGGGTTACTGAACTAGTGGAATTGCCGGTGAGTATTGTGAATGGTAAACCAGACTTCTTTTTAATAAAGGGCAAGGGTTCAAAGGAAAGGATTGTTCCCCTTTCCCGGCAGGCAAAAATGGCACTGCAAGATTGGCTTGAAGAAAGAAATCGCAAGGAAATTGAAAAACAAAAAAGAAAAATTCCAAATTCCTCTTTTCTTTTTCCTTCGCCAAAGGGTAATAGCCACCTATCAAGAGTTAGTGTGTTTAACCTTATGAAGGATTTGGCCCGATTATCAGGAATACCTCCAGAAAGAGTTTCACCGCATACCTTGAGACATACCTTTGCCACACATCTGCTGACT
>CAZHIL010000386.1:0-14680 GCA_964532985.1 uncultured Albidovulum sp.
CCCATTGATCAAAAAGGGGGATTGGTAACCCTTTTTGGATCATTGGCCCCAAAGGGGGCAATACTGAAGAGGTCAGCAGCTACTCCAGAGTTATTCGAGCGTATAGGCAAAGCGGTGGTATTTGAATCCTTGGAGGATTTATCTAATCGAATAGATGATCCGGATTTGGACGTTGAGCCTGAGGATTTTCTGGTCTTGCAAAATGCTGGTCCGGCCAGCCCATCCGGGATGCCGGAGGCGGGGTATCTTCCCCTGCCAAAAAAACTTCTGGCCCGTGGTATCAGGGATATGGTCAGGATATCAGATGCCAGAATGTCGGGATCGGCATTTGGGACAGTCATTTTGCATGTAACACCCGAGGCCGCCATAGGTGGACCTCTTGCTCTGGTCAAAAATGGCGACATGATAAAACTTTCAGTTTCAGAAAAGAAACTCGATCTTCTGGTATCCGAAGAGGAAATTCAGGAGAGGATCAGACAATTCGAAGCCCAAAAACAGGAAACAAGTGTTTCAAGAGGTTATGAACAACTGTATCAGGATCAAATTTTACAGGCAGACCAAGGGTGCGACTTTGAATTTCTTCTTCCCAATGGGTAGTAAAATCATCCTTTTATTTATTTGGTCTTCCTTTATTTAAAGCGTAGGATTTATTTGAAATAACAAAGTTTGCTTCAAAGATTTAGTTACAAAGACGAATAGCAGGACTAAGCAGAGGTTTTCACAAAGTTGATGTAAGGAGATTCGTTCAATCGATGCTTTGAATATTCATGGGATAAAAGGTTAAAAACACCAAGTCAAATTTTAAAAAGACACTCGATCCCCACCTTTTAATGCAAGGATTTCACGTGCTTCATCCGGAGTTGCAACTTCACAGCCCAAATCTTCAATTATTCGTCTGATTTTAATTACTTGAGCAGCATTTGATTCAGCTAGTTTCCCTCGAGCGATAAAGAGGCTGTCTTCCAAACCTACTCTTAGGTTACCACCCATTTGACTTGCAGTTGTTGCAATAGGCATCTGGGCACTTCCGGCACCAAGTACGGACCAGCGGTAATCACTTCCAAATAGACGATCAGCTGTATTCTTCATAAAAATCAGATTTTCAATCTCAGGGCCAATACCACCTAAAATACCGAAGATAAACTGGATAAATACAGGTGCCTTGAACAGTCCAATATCCATGCAAAATTTCAAGTTGTACAGATGGCCAACGTCATAACATTCATGTTCAAATTTTATATTGTGAGGTGCCAGAGCTTCCGCAGCTACCCTGATATCCTGAAAGGTGTTGCGAAAAATATTACCTTCCGAACCTTTGACATATTCCTCTTCCCAATCGAATTTCCATGATTCATAACGCTTGGCTATTGGGTGAAAAGAGAAATTCATGCTTCCCATGTTCATCGAACACATTTCTGGTGAGAATGTTAGGGCAGGTTTTATGCGATCAAGGATTGATAGTTTGAGAGAACCACCGGTTGAAATATTGACCACTGAATTAGTCGACTGTTTGATTCTGGCTAAAAATGGTTTAAAGTCATCAGGATCAACTGAAGGTGACCCATCATGAGGATTGCGCGCGTGAAGGTGCAAAATTGAAGCTCCTGCTTCTGCAGAAGCAATCGACTGGCTGGCAATATCGTCATAAGTGTAAGGTAATGCATCAGACATCGTGGGAGTATGAATCGCACCGGTGATTGCACAAGAAATGACAGTTTTCATTTTTTTGGACACGTTTAAATCCTTATTGTTTTGAACGACTGATTTTGTAGTTGAGGGGAAAAAGCTGAAGATTGAATTTTGTTCGGACTACCCCCCAAACTCCTTTTGGAGCTTTTAACATTACTACGATTGCCACCAAACCAAGTACAATTAAGTAAATTGTTCCTAATTCAGCAAGCGTTTCTCGTAAGGCAAAGAAAATGATCGTGCCAATGATAGGGCCTTCGATGGTTCCAATACCACCAATCACTACAATAAAAATAACGAAAGCAGTCCAGTCATTGACGTTGAAGGCTGCATCAGGTGAGATACGAAGTTTCTGCAGAAAAATCAGTGCACCTATCAATGCTGTGAAAGCTGAAGTAACTATATAAACCAAAAACTTGCTTCGCCAAATATCAATGCCATATGAGCTAGCTGCAAGTTCATTATCCCTGATTGCCATAAGGGCCAGCCCCTTACGAGAACGCAGGAGCAAATAGATAGAAGTTATAACTATAATTGCTGCTCCCAAGGCAAACCAGTAGCTGAGACTTTCACGTAAGCTCCTGGTTCCTGCTAGTGATTTAACAATACCAACTGGTAGGGATGAACCGGATCCTCCTCCAAGTGCGGAAATTTGTGCGAAACCCAGTCGAAAGACCTCAGCAATAACCCATGTTCCTATGGCAAAATATGCTCCTCGCAAACGGAATATTAAAATAGCAACTGGAATAGAGATAAGGGCACCGAGCAAACCAGCCAGGAGAATAGCAATAATCGGATGCAAACCCGCAAAGATTGTGAGGGCAAAAAGCATATACCCTCCAAAGCCGACATATGCTTGTTGTCCAACGGAGACCAGCCCTGCGTAACCTGCCATCAGGTTCCATAGAGAAGCAAGTGAAAGGTATAGGAAAATTTCACCCATCAACCTCATATCTGCCCTCCCGGCCCACCAAGGTGCAGAAATCAATATGATGAGAACCAGAAAGCCTAATATTATCCCAAATTGGGCTGCTTTGGAGGTTCGTGTTATCACATAATTCTGATGGTTCATCCGGACATCCTCGGAAAAAGGCCATTTGGTCGTATGGCAAGAATAAGTAGAAAGGCCAGATGCCCAGAGAGTAATTGCCATCCAGGATCAATCTTGGCACCAATGGTTTGTGCCACACCTAGAATGATACCCCCAACTAAGGTTCCCCATAAATTTCCAAGACCACCAATGATTATTGCTTCAAAACCAAAAATCAATCTGCCTCCACCAATGGATGGGTCGAAACTCGTACGAATTCCAAGCAATATTCCTGCAATTGCAGTTACAACCAAAGCGAGAGCCATTGCTAAACCGAAAACATGGCTTTTATTTAACCCCATTAACTGGGCAATATCCTGATTGTCTGATACAGCACGAAATGATCGCCCCAATGAGGTGTGGTAAAAGATTCCCTGTAAACCTGAAATTACCAAGAGGGCAATTACAAAAGTGAGTAAGGGTAATATGCCCAGTGATAATGGCCCTACATTAAAACTGGCTGTCTCTAATAGACCAGCATCCATTTTCTGTGGATCGGCTGTATATCCCTCAAGTAATGCATTTTGAATGATCACACTTAACCCAAAAGTCACTAATAGTGGGGGCAGCAGGTCATCTCCAAGTGTTTTATTTAATATTCCTCGCTGAAGAAAATAGCCTAAACAGGCCATAACAGGTGCCGTAATAAATAGGGCAAGTAAAGGATGCATACCTGTTGCTAAAGTTGTTGATAGCCCTAGATAGGCAGCCAAAACAATAAGGTCACCATGGGCAATATTGACTAGCCGCATAATGCCAAATATCAATGATAATCCAGCTGCAAATAGAGCATACAAACCTCCGAGCAGGGTCCCTTGAATGACTGCGTTAATCCACTCCATATCAAGACATCCCGAAATAGGCTTGGCTGATTTCTTCGTGGGTAGCATCGGATGAGTTTCCTTCAAGTGAAACTCTACCTTCTTGCAAACAATAAAATCTAGATGAAACGGACAAGGCCTTTGAGATGTCCTGTTCAACTATAACGGCACTAAGCCCCTTATCAATGATGCTTGGGAAAGCATTATATATATCCTTGATAACGATAGGTGCCAATCCGAGGCTGATTTCATCAAACAAGATCACATCAGGATTGGCCATCAATGCTCGGCCAATTGCAACCATCTGTTGTTGGCCTCCAGAAAGGGAAAGTGAATCCTGGTTGCGACGTTCAGCCAATATTGGAAACAATTTGTAAACTGTTTCCAAAGACCAATATCCTATACGTCCTGAACGTCCACCAATCAGCAAGTTTTCTTCAACGGAAAGTGAGGGAAAAAGTTGCCTACCTTCTGGGACCAAAGTGATTCCCAAATTAACCACTTTGTCTGCTCTCAAATTGCCTATCGATTGCCCTCGAAAATTGATTTGTCCATGGCGATTTGCCAATAGACCGGCAATCGAGTGCATCAGGGTTGATTTACCAGCCCCATTTGAACCGATTATAGCCAGAACTTCACCCTCAAAAACCGTAATATTAAGACCAAAGAGAGCTTGAAAATCACCATAAAAGGCATCCAAGTCTGAAATTTCCAGGATTGGTTCAAGCATTCATTTCTATTCCAAGATAAATTTCTTGGACCTCCGGGCTTTTCATTATTTGTTTTGGTTCACCATCAGCAATTTTACACCCGAAATCAATTACGATCAGCCTGTTTACAACTGCAAGCAAAGCATGAACAATATGCTCAATCCAGATTATGGTTATCCCTTTGCTGTGAATATCCTTGATTGTCTTGACAAGAGAAACACACTCGGCTTCCGTTAAGCCACCAGCGATCTCATCTAAAAGGAGAAGTTTGGGTTTGGCGCAAAGTGCCCGGGCCAACTCGAGCTGTTTCCGGTCCAGAAGAGTCAAGCTACCAGCCAAATAATTGACCTTGGGAAGTAAACCGGTTTGATCCAACATCTGAAGACAAAAATATTCAGCATCCTTAGTCTTGAGGCCTGATGCCTGAGTTGCAGCAATCATGACATTTTCAAAAACAGTCATGCCAGAAAATGGTTGGGGTATTTGGAAGCTGCGAGCCATACCTGCCCGGCTTCTGTTGGCAGCACTTAGCCTGTTAATATTTTGCCCACCAAATTCAATGTGACCAGAATCCGGGGCAAGGGTGCCGGTAATCAAGTTGAACATTGATGTTTTACCGGCACCGTTAGGTCCTATGACTCCCAGGGCTTCACCTTCTGAAAGGCTAAAACTTAGATTGTCAGCGACTTTGACAACCCCAAAAGTCTTGGTCAGGTTTCTCAACTCCAGGATTGTAGTCATTTTCATACAAAATGAGAACGTTTAGTTCCAACCTTGACCTCTTCTCTTTAAAGCAGTACCAATTCACCAGTAAGAGGTATTTCTGGCGCATGTGAATTAGCAACAATTTTAAGGTCAAACCCATTCTCATCCAATTGCCACTGCCCTGCAACAAGCTTTGTTTTGGTAACATTGTTGATCGGGCCATTAGCCCAGTTGATATTACCAACAATTGTATCCAGATCGGTTGTGGCTATGGCATCAATTATTGCCCTGGGATCTTCCAGGTCGGCAGATCTCCTGATGACATCAGCAGTAACTTCAAACAGCGCGTGTTTGAAACCAATGGGTTGAGTCCAAGGACGTCCTGATTCTGCGGAATACCCCTCAGCTAGCTCTCTTGCTGTTGAGCCTGTTAATGATGATGAATAAGGATGTGCGGGTGACCACCATACCTCAGATGAAAGACCATTGCCTCGATCACCTAATGATTCAATAACCGAGGGAAATAACAGTGCTTTACCAATAGTTACGATCTTGGGATTGAAACCTTGCTGGGCAGCTTGACTCCAGAAAGTAGCAAAATCTGGTGGAATCATGTTTCCAGTAACGATCTCACAATTAGCTGATTTGAACGCAGCAATCTGGTTTGAAAAATCATCTGAAAGAGGTTGATAGCGCCCTGGATCTGTCAGTGTGTATCCAGCTGCAGCCAATGGTTTGGGTAACCCAAGCTCAGGGTCTCCCCAAGCATTACCATCAGCGTCATTGGGAAATAATCCCGCAACATTCTTGGTAACACCTGAACCATCCCACATGTCTAGGAAAGCTCCTATAACGTCCTCAAGTCCCCAGAAAAAGTGATAGGTAGATTCGAATCCTTCACCTGGAACACCATTACGGCCAAAGAAATATGGCTGCCAAGGGCAATCGGTTGTAATACATGGAACTTCGTTGATTTCAGCCTGATCAGCTACAGGATTGGTAGTATCCGGTGTTGAAGCAGCGACAATAATATCAACTTCCTCTCCCAGTATAAGATCAGCTGCAACTTCTGCAGCACGGTTTGGATTCGATTGGCTGTCTTTGGAAATAATTTCGACATTCCAGTTTTTGCCATTGTTTTCAAGACCAGCAGCAAAAAGATCCTGAATCCCTTTCAAGACAAATTCATCGGCTTCTGCAAAGCCAGCCAATGGTCCAGTTCGTGGACTGACATGACCAACTTTCAGAGTTGGGTCATTTGCAAATACACGTGTACCAGTCAATATTGCCGGAGCAGCAAGACCAGCAGAGCTGGCAGCTATAAACCGACGTCGTGTAATGTTTTTCATGATTTCCTCCTTTCCATGGAATTATGTCCAAAGTCATGCTCGACTATCAAGCATATTCTCCAGACGGATTAAATACTGTTGAAGACGGGTTCTGACAGCAGAGGATTCCATCTTGGTCCAGGATCGGAACCCTTTTCCAGATTTCATACCCAAACTCCCGTCTTCTACGAGTTTACTAAGATATGGTGAAGGTTCTCCCCTTTGTTCGAGATCAAAGAGCAGATTTCTGTGAATATCAAGTGTCAGATCAGTTCCGACCATATCGGCGTTTTCAAGTGGTCCCAATACTGCCAAACGGCTCCCAAAACTTGATTTGACGACCGTGTCAACAGCTTCAGCATCACATACGCCATTCTCCACCAAACTAATTGCTTCCCGCCACATTGCATGCTGAAGTCGATTTCCAATAAAGCCAGGGATATCCTTTTGAACCACAACAGGCGTTTTACCCAATGATTTGATAATCTCTACTGTTTGAGTGACGATATTGTTTTCAGTCCATTTGTTTTTTACCACTTCAACCAGTGGAATGATATGAGGAGGATTCCACCAATGTGTTCCCACGGTACGGTGACGTGTCTTAAGATTGCCCATTATTTCGGAGATTGGAATAACTGAGGTATTTGATGCCAATATGGCATCTTCAGGTACATTTTTTTCAACTTCAGCAAAAATTTTCTGTTTTAGCAATAAATTTTCTGGGGCGGCTTCTATGACAATGTCTGCATTCAAAACTGAATCAGCAATGGAATCCATTTGTTTGATTCTGTTTAAGGTGTGTGCAATTTCCTCATCGTCACACCCCAAAGCCTTTAAACCTTTTGAAACTCGCTTGGGAACGCTTTGCAAAACTTCTTTGTCAGGGTCAGTGATTGCTACTTGGTGTCCGTATCGTGCCAGAGCAAGAGTTATGCCATGCCCCATAAGACCGGCACCGATGACTACTGACAATAAATTTTTCATGACTTATCCAGCAGTATACCCTCCATCGGCATACAAGATGTGACCGGTATAGAATGCAGAAGCTTTTGAAGCAAGAAACAAAAGGGGGCCGGCAAGATCTTCTGGTTCTCCCAACCGTCCCTTGGGAACTCTGGATAGGAAACCTTCACGTACCTTTTGAGCCTCGCTATTGTCCTCAAACATCCAAGCAGTCAGGGGAGAACGAAAAACAGTTGGTGCAATAGCATTAACAGTTATTCCAGTTTGGCCGAGTTCACATCCAAGTGCCTTGACTATCCCATCGACGGCAGATTTGGAAGCACAATAAGCAGTATAACCTGCCGGATGTCCCAAAAGCCCCCTAGCTGATGACATCAGGATAATATTGCCACCCTTGCCTTGTTTTTTCATTTGACCTGCCGCTGAACGAGCCATTAACCAACTTTGGGTCACATTAGCATCCATGACAGAGGAGAAAGTTTCAAGTTCCATGTCATTGATGAGTGCAACTTTATTCATACCAGAAGCAACAACCAAAATGTCGACCCCACCAAAAGTACTTACAGCATGATTTATGATTTCATCGCAGTTCTCTTCATTATCAGGACGTACATTTATTTCTGTTGTATCAGCACCAATGGATTGACATTCATCGACCACTTCTTTGAGCGCAGATTTGTTTCCAGATACCAATACAAGTTTGCACCCAGCACCAGCCAAGACCCTTGCTGCAACTTGGCCAAATGCACCTGAAGCACCAGTAATCACTGCCACCTTTTCGGAAACATCAAAAATTGCTAGGGGATTATTTTGTGTTGTCATTTTTAATCTCTACCGGATAAGGAATAACAACCAACATCTTGCAGATATCGTTACGTCGATTCTCGATTGTACGAATTTCTCCGGGTGGAATTGTACAACTGTCATACTTTCTCAAGGTCGTTTCCTGATTATTAACAATAATTGTCATTTCACCCTCAAGAACGACATAAACTTTTTCAAAAGGGGTTGAATCAGGTCCTGCCCCGCCACCTGGTAGGAATTGACTAAGTCCCACCCACTGATTTGTAGGTCCACCATTTTCGAATCCTTGCAACCTTAACCCGACGACACCATGGTGATTTGGTGCTTCGTAGGGTTTTGCATCTTCAAAACGCTTCAAGTGCATAATGGTATCCGCTTTCCACTCCCAACTTTCAATAGTTTAAAAAGTTTCACCCGCTTCAATCCTGTAGGCCTGATGCTTGTCAATAATTGCAACCAATCGGATAATACAACCATCTCCCCGGTCCCAATTCCAAGGGAAGAAGGCAAAGGTACATCTCTTGCCAGTTACAGCATCAAGATCGCCACCAACGTTCTCAATTCCCATTATTCCATTATTAAAGAGTATCCTGTGAACCGGTTCCCAATCTGGAAAATCTTCCTTCCAGTCATTTCCTCCAGACCATTCCTTATACTCATCTGCTAAATGGGGAAGCAGGGGACCATTACGCTGAGGACCGATTGCTGTTGCCAATGGATGATCATTGGCCTGCGTGTCGTGTCCAACAACTTTAATACCCTTTTCTACAATCCATTCTCCTGCTGAAGGTACAAGGCCAGGGCAATAAGGAAAATAATCACCGTCATCATAGACATGATGCCAACCTGTGTTAATGATTAATACATCATTTTTCCTAACAGCATGACCACAGGCTTTTTCCAAATCGTCTCCGGTAATAGATTCCCATTTTTTCTTTGGTATTGAAACGACAATTCCTGTACCAAAGAAATGAGGTAAGGGAACCTCATCAATGAAAGGAGTGCCTTGCACAACATGTGCTGGGGCATCAATATGGGTTGTTGCATGCATGGTAGTCGTAATGCGTTGACTCAAAACACCTGATTTGGCCATGTAGTGGATACGCTCGATCTTTGTGTCCTCAAAATAGGGCCAGTTTGGATTCTGGAAACCAAAGCGATGGCTCAGATTATAAAACTCTAACCCCATGTCATTATCAGTATTACCTTGAAAATTTATCCCCCGGATTTCCACCATTTATTTTTCCCCATTTTTCTTAACGCTAGATCAAAACTCATTTAAAACAGTTTGTCCCGAATTATGGTATATTTATTTCAATTACTTGTCAAATTTTCCTAAATACGTTATATTTGTCCCACATTACGGGTTAATTTAAGTAATTTAACTGATAATTTAATAACGAATCAAGTATGAAAACAAATCCAACTTCAGGATCAAATGGGGTCAAGGTAATAGAAAAGGCTGCAAGAATTCTCAGAGTTCTTAAAACCAATCCAGATGGAATGAGTTTGGGTAAGATAGCCAACGAAGTCGACCTTCCTCGATCAACTGTTCAAAGAATTACAAGTTCATTACGCAAAGAAAGATTATTATCGGTCAACGCAGCTGGACGGAAGCTCAGATTGGGACCAGAGTTGGCCTCCCTTGCCTTAGCAACAAAATTCAACACTGTAGAGAATTGTCGGGAGATTTTAGAAGGTCTTAGCCAGGAAACTGGTGAAACTGTTGATCTTTCAGTCCTCAGAGGGACAAAAATGGTTTTTTTGGATCAGGTTTTAGGTACACATAGATTACGTACCGTTTCCTCTGTTGGGGATACTTTCCCTTTAATTACAACTGCTAATGGGCGATCTTGCTTAGCCGAATTATCCAATGATGAAGTTGAAAATTTAGTTAGGAAAGAATATGACGAGTACAGTAAAATGGATAATCTTAATGGCTTATTCGAAATGCTTGGGCAGATCCGACAAAATGGGCTAGCATATGATGAGGATGAACATACTATGGGAATTTCAGCAATAGGTTTTGCTTTTAGAAACTGGACAGGTGAACTCTATTCAATTTCAGTACCTATCCCTACGACAAGGTATATACAGGTGAAAACATTTGTTGAAACTACTCTGAGAAACACAGCTGAACAAGTCAACAAAATCATGAATCTGGATTGATGTATGACTGAATGGTTCCTCTCTTTTGAAGGGACCTCGGTTGGCAGGGATGTTGCTTTTGGCCTGGCCATTATGGCTGCCATTCTTCATGCTGTTCTTGGAGCCATGCAGAAGGGGAAATTCGATCCCTGGACTTCAAGAGCCTTTATCGACATCAATTACTGCCTATTAAGTCTTCCCTTTGCCCTTTTTGTCTTTCCCTTTCCTGAACCGGAGGTTTGGCGGGTACTGTGTTTCGGGGTTATTGCCCATGCCATCTACAAGATTCTCATGGCAATGGCCTTCAGCAGGGCAGCATTTACTGTAGTTTATCCAGTGGTTAGGGGGACGGGACCTTTGGTGACCGTTCTTTTTGCCGGTGTCGTGTTCAATGAAATCTTTACCTTGCAGCAGTGGATTGGCATAACGGTGCTTTCAACTGGCATTTTTGGGTTGGCACTTTACAATCTCTGGAAAATACAGGGACCTAGGGAACAATTGCCCCTTGCCTTGATAATTGCCTTGGTTACGGGAGTGACTGTTGCCATTTATACCACTGTTGATGCGTATGGTGTCAGATTGTCAGCAAGCCCTTTCAGCTATCTGGCCTGGCTCTTTGTACTGGATGGGTTCATCATGCCCATTATCTGGCTTGGTTGGAAAAGAAAGCCTGAACACATAAAGGCTTTACCCAACTTGTTGGGTCGTGGCTTCATTGGCGGATTATTTGCAGTTGGCAGTTTTGGTTCCATCATGTTGGCAACAAGATTGGATCAAGTCGGAAAAGCTGCTGTTCTACGAGAAACATCAACAGTATTTGCAGCCTTGATTGGATGGATTTTATTGAGGGAAACAGTGGGTCCCAGAAGATTTGTATTGATATCCATGATCGCCATTGGTGCCATAATCGTCGAGTTTGGAATTTAGATTTGGTTGGTTTTCAACTTTAATCGTATCTATGATTTTCCTGCCATTGTCCGAGAGTTTGCGTATCGCCCAGGGCCAAATCATATCCGTTGTGACCCTTGGGCATGATCAAACAATGAATTTTTTACTGTCTTCAAACAAACTTGGCCGCTCAGGTCAATTGAATCTTCGAACAGATGATTTAACTATAATGAGTGGTTTTTTGCCTACATGAATTCCTGCTATTTTCGTATTATTCAGACAGTTGGGTTTAGGAAAAGAATTTTTTTGATACGTGGTTTCAGCCTATGTTTAAAACATTGTAATGGGTTATCCGCCGGTCTGTGGAATAGATGAAGTAATTTGCTGATGGATCAAATCCAAAACTCTTTTTTGAGTAAACAAAACATTGCCAATCCAGTTACAGGTGAACAATTTCCCCCTGCAGAACTGATTAATCCGCAGGGAGACTTTCCTCTCCTACTGGTATGTGAACATGCTTCAGACAATATTCCCAGCGAATTGAATGATTTGGGTGTTAGCCCTGAAACGCGTAAAAGCCATGCGGTATACGATATTGGTGCCAAAGAGGTGGCAATTGAGATTTCCAGAATATTGAACTGTCCCCTTATCATTTCCAATGTATCAAGAATTGTCATTGATTGTAACAGGGATCCATACTCACCAGCAGCGATACCCACTAAATCGGAGGTACATTTCATACCCGGCAACAAGTTTATCACCAGAGAAGAGCATCACAGGCGTGTTGAGGCCTATTTCAACCCCTTTCATGGTCTGGTTGAGGAGTACCTGAACAACAATCCCAGGATAAAGTCATTTATAGCCATTCACAGTTTCACCCCAGTCTTTTATGGCGTGGATCGTCATGTGGATTTGGGTGTGCTCTTTGAAGGTGAAAACATGTTAGCGGAATATTTGTTGCAAATGTTGATTGAAATTGGCGTATTCAGGGTTGTTCCAAACGAACCATACAAACCTGATCCCAAGGTGGTACACACCGTGAAAAGACATGCAGCAGCAAGAAATCTCCCTCACTTGATGGTCGAGATAAGAAACAGTCTGATCAGAACCGAAACCAATCAACAGCGGATGGGAAGATTATTGACCGAACCAATAAGAAAGTCAGTGGAAATGGTCAGTCGACAAATGAACCCAGGCTAGCAGGAATTAATGAATGCCCAATTATACCAACTGGTCCTACCCAACCAACATTACCCTTGGTCAGGGGAGTCTCAAGCAACTTCCCGAAGCCTGTCATTCTGCAGGTATCGGGAAACCTCTGGTAGTTACAGACCGTGGGCTTGAAGGACATCATATCATCGAGTCCTGCCTTGAAATTTTGAGGGAAGGTGGGTTTTCATCCGGGTTCTTCTGCGATGTTGATACCAATCCAAATCAGGTAAATCTTGAAGCAGGCATTAAAGCGTTCAAGTCTTTTGAGGCAGATGGTATTGTGGCAATTGGGGGAGGTTCTGCGCTGGATTTGGGTAAATTGATTGCATTCATGGTTGTTCAAACATTACCTGTTTGGGAATTTGAGGATTTTGGCGATTTGTGGAAGAAGGCGGAATCCAATGGCATATCCCCAATCATCGCTATCCCAACAACTGCCGGTACCGGGTCTGAGGTCGGCAGGGCTGGTGTTCTTACCGATACGATTGTGAAAACCAAGAAAGTGATATTCCATCCCAAGATGTTACCAACCAAAGTTATTGCCGACCCGGATTTAACCTATTCATTGCCACCGCACTTGATTGCCGGTACCGGAATGGACGCCTTTGCCCATTGTCTTGAGGCATATTGCTCACCTTTTTTTCATCCCATGAGTCAGGGTATAGCTCTTGAGGGTTTGCGACTGGTCAAGGAGAATTTGCCCAAGGCCTATGAGGATAGGGAAAACCAAGAGGCCAGGGAGAATATGCTATGTGCCGCCATGATGGGTGCGGTAGCTTTTCAAAAGGGCTTGGGAGCCATACATTCCCTATCGCATCCTATTGGCTCACTTTACGACAAGCATCATGGAACGACCAATGCCGTGGTTATGCCATATGTGCTTGAATTCAATCGCCCGGCCATAGAAAGCAGGATCATTTCACTAACCCACTATCTTGAGATTTCAGGAGGGTTCGATGGTTTTATGGAATACCTCCATGATTTGCGGTCCTCCTTGAACATTCCACTAAATCTCACTGTTTTTGGTGTCCCTACCCACAATTTAAAGCTAATGTCTGAAATGGCTCTCAAGGATCCCACTGCCGGCGGCAATCCAATTGCCCTGAATTTCGAGAATGTCATGGAACTTTACGAGTCCTGTTTCTAGGAAGGATCAGTCCATCAGTGAAGACTAACTCAATCCCCTGGAGTAAAAAACAGTTAAGTATTTCAGGTTTTGAGCTGTTAAATAAAACTGGTTCAAGGCTCTAAAATCACTGCAAGCATAACACCTTTAAGGCCTAATTCCAGAGGGGAATTAACATCTGTAAATGTCAGTAATTATTCTTCAAGAATAATTATATCGGATAAATTGCAGTGCTGCTATCGGATAAATTGTTTATGGAGAAGATAAGAAAATCATGAGTCAAAATATATTTCCAAGGCATTTTAGCCACTTGCTAAAAAGGTTCTTCGGACCTGTTCCATAAGGCCAAAATTCAACTAATTCCAGACAGAAAAACCATTAATGGATTAATATCCGTACCTACTTTAGGTCATACAGCATCATTTTCATTACTTTTTTGACATATGATCCAGAATCTTACACATCTAAATTTGTAAGTTTAAGTATTCTCGAATTACCGTATTTATTCCAATTATATTCGTAATGATCACCTTGGTTTAATGGAAGGTTGATACTGGTAGGCCAAAACATACAGACATTGATACCATTTTTCTTGCGAACGCTATTGTAAACAACTCCGTTTTCTGCAGGTTTTTCAGCATCTTTTGGCCACCTAAATTCATCGGCCCATTCTTGTGATACCTGGTATCTATCAGGGTCAAGTTGGTATAATTCAGGAAAGTCAGTTTGCCTGTTTTGAATATCTATCAGTGTCTGATCAACATTGGTGATAAGCTCTCTCAATCTTATTCTGCTGGGGAAAGCACCCTCAGATAATCTAAGACGCCTATCAGAATGGTAAAATGTTTCAGCTATGGCCGTTTCAATTTCCAAAGATCCGTACCAAGCACCCAATTTGCCAGAATTGAATCTGCCCCCTTTTTCATCAGCATGCAAAAAAGCAGCCATTACAATGCTTGCTGTGCTACCGATAGCAATTTCATTATCTGGGATAAGATTTATTCTGCTTTGTAAAAGAAGGTGTCTATCGTTGGTCATGGCTTCCAAGATGAGCCCCACCCTCAATTCCTCCAGATCCTCCGTAAGATCATCAAAAATTCCTATTGTGGGGTAATTGCTTGAAATAAGCCGATATATTTTTTTTCTAATTCGGCATTTTGCCATCATCACTTCATTCCTCTCCAGGCATCAATATA
>CAZHIL010000387.1:0-4966 GCA_964532985.1 uncultured Albidovulum sp.
TTGTTGCCGCTATCGGTAAATCTGTTTTTTCCCTGAACCAAGACAAAACCAACATCAGCAATTTCCAGCGCTTGTTTGGCATTCTGTTCACATATCATCACGGCAATGCCTGAATTCGCCACCTTTATGATCATGTCAAACAAATTGTCCATCACAATGGGTGATACACCAGCCGAAGGTTCATCGAGCAAAAGCATTTTGGGTTGGGTCATGAGAGCCCTTCCTACTGCCACCTGCTGACGTTGACCCCCAGAAAGATCTCCAGCCTTCTTACGCCTGAAATCACCAAGAACAGGAAACAGGTCGAAAACCTCCTGCATGGAATAGGAGATGTCATCCTTCCTGAGGAAAGCCCCCATTTCCAGATTTTCCTCGACAGTCAAACTGGTGAATATATTCTCGAGTTGGGGAACAAAAGCCATGCCTTCGGCGATCTTGTCCTGCGGACTTAGTGATGTGATATCCTTGCCGTCAAGCATGACACTTCCAGTGGACAATTCCACCAGGCCTAAAATGGCTTTCATGGCTGTAGATTTGCCGGCACCATTCGGCCCAACAATGACTGAAACCCTGCCTAGGTCAGCATAAAGGTTGCAATCGGTGATAATATCCCCACCACCGTATCCCGCAGTTAGGTTGGTACAATTCAGGAAGGTCATTTCAAAATGGTCTTTTCCTTGGTTCGAGCTCCCAGATAGGCATGAATTACATCTTCATTGTTGGTAACTTCTGCCATTGTTCCCTGGGTCAGGATTCTTCCCTCAGACATACAGATTACAGGATCACATAAAGTCCCGATAAAGTCCATGTCATGTTCTATCAGGCAGAAGGTATAATCGTAATGAAGATTCAACCTGAGGATGGCTTTGGTAATTTTTTTCAATAATGTCCGGTTGACACCTGCACCGACCTCGTCCAGAAAAACAATTCTGGAATCAACCATCATTGTCCGGCCCAATTCAAGGAGTTTTTTCTGCCCCCCCGAGAGGTTTCCTGCTGGTAAGTCAACGACATCTTCCAATTCGAGGAATTCAATTACCTCCTTAGCCCTGGCCTTTATGATTCCTTCTTCCCGAAGGATCTTTTTCCTACCCAACCAAGTTTGGGCAATTTTTTCACCTATTTGATTGCCAGGTACAACCATCAGGTTTTCCCAGACTGTGAGGGAAGAAAATTCATGGGCTTTCTGAAAGGTCCTCAAAACCCCTTCAGCAAACAGTTTGTGCGGTGGGAAACCGGTAATATCCAGATTGTCTAATAAGACGGTTCCCGAAGTGGGTGGATAAAATCCGTTGATGGTATTGAACAAAGTTGTTTTACCGGCCCCATTTGGACCAATCAAACCCGTAATGGAGCCTAGTTCAATATCAAACGATACATTGTCTACAGCAGTAAATTCACCGAATTTCTTACTGAGATTTCGGACAGAAAGAACCAATTGGAAGACCAGTATGGGAAGGCAGATTTGAAACCTGCCATCCCATGTACCCAGTTTAATCTTACCTGAATGAGACTGTTACCCAGGCACCATTCTGGACCTCAAACTCTCGGTAGTTGCCTGCTGACTCACCTGGTCCAATGAGTTCTACCGAACTTGCACCGACATAGTCAATTTCGTCACCATTGGCCAATATTTCCAATGCCTTGGCCAATTCACCGGGATAGATTTTCTCTCCTGGAGCATTGGCAACATCCATGACTTTTTCTTTCAACATGCTGCTTTCAGAGGAACCGGCAGCCTGCATGGCCAGAAGTATCAGGGCGGCAGCATCATAGGATTCTCCAATAAATGGACCTTCACCATTAATGCCGGCCGAGGATACCAATTCCGTAAAGGTGGCTAGCCCCGGGCTATCGGTACCTGGTGCCTGACCGAAGGATCCATCTAGCTCATTGCCAAAATCATCAAGAAGGCCATCACCATACATGCCGTCCGGGAATACAAAAGTATCAAAGGAACCAGCATCAATGGAACCTCGAACGATGGATTTACCACCTTCACCGATATAGCCGGCAACAACCATGAGATCGCCTCCAGCAGCAGCCAAGGCAGCCACTTCAGCACTGTAATCAGCCTTGCCAACCTCGTGTGGGGCATTGATGGTAATCTCACCTCCCATTCCCTCGAAAGCTGCTGCAAAACTGTCGGCCAATCCCTTGCCATAATCGTTGTTTATGAAGGTTACGGCAGCTGAACCAAACCCTCTCTCGGTAATGATTTCAGCCATCAGTTCACCCTGTCTGGCATCTGAAGGTGCCGTACGGAAAAACAGACCGTCATCTTCAACCGTGGTGAATCCTGGTGAAGTTGAAGCCGGTGAGATCATAACAATACCATTTGGCAGGGCGACATTCTGTAAAACGGCCCCTGTAGTACCCGAACAATCAGAACCCATTATGGCACTTACCTTGTCAACGGTTACAAGTCTTTCAGCAGCTGCTGTGGCTGCACCGGCATCAATACAAGTTGCATCGCCCCTGACTGGAGTGACTGTACTGCCTCCCAAAAAGAGACCTGAATCGCTTACTTCAGCTACCGCAAACTCTGCGCCCTCTGCCATCGGAGCCACCAATTCTTCAATTGGTCCGGTAAAGGACAAGAGTATTCCGATTTTTACTTCTTCAGCCTTTGACTGAACACTGAATGACAGGAGAACTGCCATGGCAAACATAGAAATTTTTTTCATCATAATATCCTAATTTCGTTTTCAAATAACCGAACATATCGGTCGCATATAAATACTACTTCATAATGGATTTTTCAAAGCAAATTTCATGGAAAATTGACCATAATTCATATTATTGTTGATAATTTTTTCTGTTTGCTCACACACCATTAAAGTCGTGTTTCTGGTTATTCCAAACATTGATGAAACTGTTCCAGAACCATTTCCTTATAACAATTTTCGAATGCCAACTCGAACCCGTTTTCCCTTTTGATGAATAACACCTTTAGCCCGAATGCTTGGGAAAAACAGACATTTGTCGTTTCCAGTTTATCCAGATCCAAAGATGTTATTCTTGCAAGATAATCATTTACCCCCGTGCCCTTGAAATCAAAAAACACGTAAATGTCTGAAACGAGTGCTTGTGCAAAATGACCATTTTTTTCGTATTCCTGAAGTGTTTTTTGCCACATTTTTTCCCCAGACAAGACCGTTCGAAATAGAAAATTCTTTTTACCAATCCAGTATAATTCATCGCCATTATTTTCCGTTCTGGTATTTGGTGTTGCCGGTATCGGAGGAAAATTGGGTATTGTTAGTTTCTCCAAATCTTTCCTGGAACATTTGATGTCAAATACTGCTGTTGGTTTTGATAGATACAATGTCAAATGCTTATAAACCATTGTGTGAGATTTTCCAGATTTTACATAGAACCTTAGTTTATTTTCGAACCCAATGGATAAATAATGATTGTATGTAACTATTCAGGTATCCGGAGTAACCTGAAAATAGTTAAAATCAGATTCTCCCAATTTATTTTCTACACAATCCGGTACATTTTTGTTTGTAAAATCTAAAACCTTCAAGATTCAGACAAAATATCAGCTGAATTTCAATATATTGATAGGTTCCATACCTGAATAGTTAAAGGGAACCTCTTTTTAAACATTTTACAGAGATTCCCTGATTTTCAAAAGACGGTTTTTCAATTTCATGCTCCTGCAATATCAACGGCTTTTCACAACATCATCCCAAATCCAATCATATTCCGGCCAAAACCGGCCCGGTTCGGCACGATTGCACACTCCTCCCCTTCATTCGGACCATTGTGACACAATTCTCCCTATGCTGCCTCGGCCCGCTCCAGATACTCAAACCGCTTCATGTTGCAGCACAGGTTGACAAGGCCAATCCAAACCCTTGACCGCTTGAGGCCGATGCAGCTCATCCAACGGGCATTCGTGCCGTTCCTGATGGCTCCGAACACATGTTCCACCCGACACCGGACCCTGGAACAGGAATGATTGAGGGCCGTCTGGCGGGGTGTCGGTGGCTTTCCCCTATAACCCTTGAAGTTGATGCGGGGCTTGTATCCGCGTTTCCGCAAATCGGCAACCGTTTCCCCCGAGCGGTACGCACTGTCGGCAAATACCTGCGGATCACCCCTCGGAGAGGAATCCAGCAACTCCCCGAAGACCCGGCTGTCATCAACATTCGCCGGTGTCACTTCCCAGTCGGCTATCAACTTGGTCTCGCGGTCAACCGATACATGGTTCTTGTAGCCGTAGTGAGTCACACCGTTCTTCCTCATCCACCGGGCATCGGTGTCCTTCTGCCGCAATTTGGACGGATCATCCCTCCACCAGGATGGAACCGAACCGCCCCTGATCATGGCATTGTCCTCGCGCGTATTGCGTTGGCGGGGAACCTGGACCACCGTTGAATCAACCAGCGTGCCCGTCTGCAAACGATAGCCGCGGGCCGCCAACTGCTCCCTGAACACCCCGACCAATTCATCGATCCGGCCCGATTCACTCAGCATGTTGCGATACTTCCACAGGGTCTTCTGGTCCGGAACATGATCCAGGGTGTCAAGACCCGCAAACTTCTTGAACGATGTCCGGTCAAGAAGCATGAACTGCAGCTGTTCGTCGCTCAGGCCATTCATCACACCCAAAAGGAGGCATCGGAAGATGACAAGGTAAGCCCAGGAACGACGGCCACGACCACTCGTATTCGGTGGACCGAACACGTCCTCAAGGACCGGGGTGAAGAGATCCCAGTCCACAAGTTCACCGATGCTCTGCAGATTGCTGAATTCGTTCAGCGCCCGATATTGCCGGTCCTCTTCCAGAAGGTGGCGTTTCCTCATCCTTTCGCTCCTTGCTTACATCAAAAAGGGAATGATTCGTTTGTGATGTACAGTGAATCACAACGGAAACAATAATGCCAGAGCATGAAGACCCTTTTGAAAAAAAAATGTTGGGAATGAGTGGCAAAACTATTTAATAGAGGTTCCC
>CAZHIL010000388.1:0-13573 GCA_964532985.1 uncultured Albidovulum sp.
CGTCTGCAGATATATAAATCAATCGATCATTTTGGGGAGAGCTTTCGATATAACAATTCTTGCAGGTAATGTTACACAAGGTACCAGTGTTGAACCAAAGGGTATCCGGCTTGACCAAAGGCACAAAGGCCCTTTGTGCACCATCAGCCGTATAGTACCTGTTTGAAAATTTGGGAATCCACTTCCGGGAAGTGGTTTTCACTACTTCCTCAACAGCAAATTCATTAAAATTATCCATGATTGATACCACTCAACAGCTCTAATGCAACATTGGAAAATTCGCTCGCACAATGAAAAAAGCGAATTTACACATCGTTAGGTCAATTGCAATGAAGATATTCCTTTCACCCTGATACTATTTCATTGTTTAATTGTATTTTAGCCTATCTTTTACAACTGTACCCTTAAATTATTGGGTCTGATAATTTCTAGGCAGTTACCAACCATCTTTAAAATAATCGAGAAGTACACACTTTACTAATTCCAAAAATTAACAAACAGGCATTCACTTTGTACAAAATCATTCCAGTCGACCCTTTTAACCTGGTCCTTTTTGGTGGTACAGGTGACCTGGCTCGAAGAGAAATTCTCCCTGGCCTCTACAGAAGGTTTCATGTTGGTCAAATACCTAGGTCTTCAAAAATCATTTGCGTAGCCAGAAAAAGTTATGGCAAGCAGGAATTTTCGGATTTTGTAAAAAAGGCCATTATCGAAAACCTGGATCAACATCTGATCGACCAGGATACACTTGCACAATTCCTCGGTATGGTAACCTACAAGTCCCTTGATGCAAACAACAATGAGAATTGGGAATCCCTTAAACAGTCCTTGGATTTGTCACAAATTACAGCCTTCTACCTATCGGTGGGCCCAAGTATATTCAGCAAGATTATCAACAATCTGGATAAATTTGATCTTATCCGGCCAAATTCGAGAATCGTTGTCGAAAAACCATTCGGCCACGATTTTGATTCTTCACGTGAATTGAACAACATTTTGAGCAATGTATTCAGCGAAAACCAAATCTATCGAATTGATCATTACCTAGGTAAGGAGACCGTTCAAAATTTGATGGCCCTACGGTTCGGCAATGTGCTTTTTGAACCCCTGTGGAACACACAATATATTGATCACATACAAATTACTGTGGCTGAAAAAGGAGGAGTCGAAGGCAGGGGGGAATATTATGACAATTCTGGAGCCATGAGGGATATGGTTCAGAATCATTTGATGCAATTGTTGTGTCTTGTTGCCATGGAACCGCCCTCCATTTTTTCACCAGATGCCGTCAGGGATGAAAAACTCAAGGTAATCAGATCTCTTGAGCCACTGCATCATACTGATATTGTCCTTGGTCAATATGGTTCAATTGGTTCCGAACCCAGTTACAAGGAAGATGCAGGCAATCCAAGAAGTACGACAGAAAGTTATATTGCCTTGAAGTGTAAAATATCGAACTGGCGTTGGGCCAATACGGCATTTTATCTCAGAACAGGCAAGCGTCTCCGAAAGAGGGTTTCAGAAATAGCGGTTGTATTCAAGGACTTGCCACACTCGATTTTTCAGGACCATCCCCAAATCAATGGCAATGTTTTGGCTATCAGGCTACAACCGAATGAGGGAATCAACATGACAGTAACCATCAAGGAGCCAGGCCCCGGGGGAATGCGCTTGATTGAAGTTCCTCTGGACATGAGTTTCGCCAAATCCCTCAATCAGGAAGTGGGTGACTTAACCAAGGCTTATGAAAGATTGATCATGGATGTTATTCGGGGAAACCAAACCCTCTTCATGCGGGGCGATGAGGTGGAAGCAGCCTGGCAATGGACTGACAGGGTGATTTCCTGCTGGGAGAAACACAGAAAAACTCCACAAATATATGATCCTTACACTAGTGGTCCCGAAGAAGCTTATATGCTTACCAACAAAGATCAAAGAAGATGGCGGGAAATAGAAATTTGAAACTGGTCAGCTACAAAAACGAACAGGAATGGAAAAGAGGAATAACCTCCCAAATCGTTAACGCATTACAGGAGGATGCAAGAATTTCCGATTTTCAAACGCTGGTTGTTCCCGGGGGTACCACTCCAGGACCAATATTTGATGATTTGTCGAGCAGCGATTTAAATTGGTCCAAGGTTATCGTTGTACCCTCAGATGAAAGGTGTGTTCCACTAAATACCCCAAGATCAAATTATTTCCTGATCAAGCAGACCTTGATAAAGAATCGGGCTGTTGATGCTCAAGCCATTTCTCTCTACGATGGAAAAGGGGAATCCCTAGACTTGGAAGAAACAAATAAAAGGATCGGTTCCGTTTTGCCAGTTTCTGTATGCGTTCTGGGAATGGGTGAGGACCTCCACACCGCTTCACTGTTTCCAGACTCGCCTGAATTAGCTACTGCCGTTGCTCCGAATGCTCCAAGTGCAATCAAGGTTTCCGTTCCAACCCAACCTGAAGACAGAATTACTCTTTCACTCAGGGTTTTGATGGAAGCCCAGCATATTCATGTCATCTTCAAGGGAAGGGCAAAAAAGCAAAAGTTAATGGAAAGTTACAACGTTTTGGAACCAAGGAAAGCCCCAATTCTCAATTTTGCTACCAAGGCAACGTTTCATTACGTGGAATAACACCCGATGATCTGGACAGCATTAAAACAGAGATTCAAGGAAGCATCCAACCGAAGGATTACATCACTCTTTGAAGCTGAATCCGACCGTCTGGCAAGCTTTGCAATTGAATGCAACGGATTATATTTTGATTATTCCAAAACCAATATTGATCTATCTACTCGAAACCTACTAATTCATTTGGCGAGTTCAAAAAATGTTGGTCAATATCGTGAAAGCATGTTTGCCGGTAAACGAATCAATTTTACCGAAAACAGATCTGTCCTTCACACTCTTGAACGAAACACTGAGGGACCGGAAGTCCTCATTGACGGAAAGGCGATAAACAAAGAGGTACAACAGGCCCAAAACAGATTTTTGTCATTTGCCGAAGCAATCAGGGAAGGGCAGATACTGACGCGGAATGGTACCAAATTTACCGATGTTATAAATATCGGGATCGGGGGCTCTGATTTGGGCCCCAAAATGGTAACCAAAGCTCTTGTACCCTATGCTGATGGTCCTAGGATACATTTTCTTTCAAACATTGATGGGGCTCAGACCTTTGATCTGACGAAGGAACTGGATCCAGAAGCAACACTTGTCATTGTTGCCTCCAAGACCTTTACGACTTTGGAAACCATGACAAATGCCCTTCAGATCAAGAATTGGTTGGCCGATTCCCTTGGGGCTGATGCAGGTAAGCACATGTGTGCCATTTCCAACGCCAGGGAGAAATGTTTGGAGTGGGACATCCCGGAAGAACGAATATTTACCTTCGGTGAATGGGTTGGTGGTCGATATTAAATTTGGTCTGCTATCGGACTGAGGGCAGCAATTGCCCTTGGCAAGGATAATTTTGAACAATTTCATGAAGGTGGCAAGAGTATGGATTGCCATTTTCGAACAGCTCCTGCCCATACCAATCTACCCATGATGCTAGCCCTGGTTGGCATATGGCATAATCAGATCTGTGGCTATTCAACCAGAGCCGTAATTCCTTATGAGGAAAGAATGGAATATTTCCCAGACTATCTCCAGCAGCTTGAAATGGAATCCAATGGCAAGGTTGTCAAATTTGATCAATGCGAAATAGAGTTGCCCTCGGGTCCCGTAATCTGGGGTGGGACAGGCACCAATGGTCAACATGCATATTTTCAGCATCTTCATCACAGCAATATCATCACTCCGTGTGAATTTTTGGTTGGGGCAATGGGGCATGAGAAAAACCTTCAAACCCACCATGATTATCTGGTTGCCAATTGTCTTGCGCAATCCGAAGCACTCATGTACGGAACCTTGTCAGAAAGTAATCAAAGTCTTCCTAAATATCGGAATTTTAACGGTAATCGCCCTTCAACTACCCTGTTGTATAAAATGCTAACCCCTCATGTTTTAGGCCAACTGATTGCCTTGTACGAACATCGGGTTTTTGTTGAGGGTGTGATATTGGGAATTAACAGTTTTGATCAGTGGGGAGTTGAATTGGGTAAGGGGCTAGCTCAAAAGATTTATCCCTTGATAAATAACAAAAATCATCATGATGGTGCATTCAGCAAGTCACTGGATGAACTGATTACGAAAACTCATTACTTTCAAGAAAATCTCGATTGATACCATAGTCTATTTAACTTTTTGATTACTATTTGATTCACCCGTTGGGTTAATTGTAGTAGTGATGATTACATGAAAATACCATCGTAAAGAACTAAGCCATTAAAATTTAAAGGGTTGGGCATAACCACCGGATTTTGAGGTTTTTCCTCCAATTTTAACCATTGATTGAGCAAGAGTTATCCCGCATCCAATGCCCTCGATTACAGGAATATGGTTTTCCTTAGAAAGTTTATTGGCAAGGTCCACCATTCCAGCACAGCCCAGAACTATGGCTTCAATACCAAAATCGCGGATTAGCTGATGAATGATCTCATTCATTCTGTCCAAAGCTCCAGAATCCATTTTTTCCAGTTCTAGGACCGGAATTTCTGAGGCAACAACTTTTTTGCACATCGAACCCAGGCCATACTTTTGAATATTGCTTTCAATTCCAGGAACTGATCTTGAAAGAGTAGTAATTATGGCAAAAGAGCACGCAAGCCTACCGGCATAAATGGCTGCTGCTTCTCCAATACCGATAACAGGTTTGTGAGTTATACATCTAACGGCATCAAGACCGGTATCATCAAAACAGGAAATGACTATTGCATCAAAATCCTTTTCTTGTTTTACCAATTCAATAATCTGTGGAACGCAAACCGCAGCATCATAGTACCCCTGGATACTTTTTGGACCAAGGATTGGATTTGAAGCAGTTATTGTTGTCCCGGAAAAGGCAAATTTCCTGGCGGACTCCAAAATTTTTTCTGTCATTGCAGAAGTGGTATTGGGGTTAACAACAAGAATTTTCATATCTGTTTCTATATTTCACCTCCCAGATAGGCTGCTTTAACCCTTTCATCATGCAACATGTCCCTTGAATCTCCTGAAATTGAAACTCTTCCTGTAGTCAGGGCATATGCCCGGTTCGAAATACTCAAAGCCATACGGGAGTTTTGCTCAACCAAAAGAACAGTAACTTGTTCGTTACGATTAATGTTAACAATTGCTCTGGCGATATCCTGGACTAGTTTAGGAGCAATTCCCAGTGAAGGTTCATCCAGAAGTAACAGTTTTGGCTTGGCCATTAATGCTCTTCCGATCACAAGCATTTGCTGTTCTCCACCTGAGAGAGTTCCTGCAGCCTGTCGAAACCGCTCTTTCAATCTGGGAAAACGTTCCAAAACACTTTCCATGGAAGCTTCAATTTCATCTTTATCTGTCCTGGTAAAGGCCCCCATTTTCAAATTGTCACTTACCGATAGGAAAGGAAAAACACGTCTACCCTCAGGAACCATGACAATGCCTTGCTCGACGATTTTAGAGGTAGTTAATTTGGTGAGGTCCTGTCCTTGGTAGGTCATACTTCCGCTATGGATTTTGGCCAGGCCTGTAATTGCTTTTAAAATAGAGGATTTACCTGCTCCATTGGCCCCAATCAAGGCAACGGTTTCTCCCTGGTTCAAAAAAATCGAAATACTTCTCAGGGCATAGACATGGTCATAGTAAAGCTCAACGTCCTTGAGTTCCAACAATCTTTCGCCGGATTGAATTCTATCTCGAACCCTTTCTTCAGTCATCGGTCAAGTTCCCAACGCATCATCTGCCCTGCCCAAATATGCCTCAATTACCATTTCATTGTTTTGAATTTCCTGGGCTGTCCCCTCGGCAATAAGACTTCCAAAGTTCAGAACAACAATCCGTTCCGAAATTGACATTACAGCACTCATGTCATGTTCAACCAGCAGAACAGTTACCTTTTTTTCATTTCTTACCGATCTTACCAAATCAACCATTCCCTTTGTTTCTTCTGGATTCATCCCGGCAAAGGGTTCGTCCAAAAGAAGAATTTCAGGATCTGTAGCTAAACCAATGGCCATGCCAAGGGCTCTAAGGTTTCCCTGGGTAAGATTGGAAGCAACTTCATTTCTGAGGTTATCAAGGCCAATAAAATCAAGTAATTCATCGGCTTGAATACCGAAGGCCTTATTGTCTTCCTGAGCAATTTTTGTTCCCCAGAAATAGCCCCCAAGGGTTGCCTTGGATCGAAGGTGTTGAGCAACAATAATTGTTTCCCGTACGGTCATATTTTTGAATATGGTTGTTTCCTGAAAGGTCCGAACCACACCCTTTTGAGCGACAATGTGAGGCCTCAGATTGGAAATCCTCTCACCCTTGAAATAAATTTCTCCACTTGTGGTTTTCAGAAAGGAACTGATTAATTTGAAAAGAGTGGATTTACCTGCTCCATTGGGACCAATTACAGATAGAATTTCTTCTTTATTGACATCAAATGAAACATCATTGACAGCAACCAGCCCTCCGAATTTCTTGGTGACATTTCTGACCTCAAGGATGCTACTCACTTTTCCTCCTCAGATTGGAAAAACGGATACTGAGCAAACCATTGGGAAGGAATCTCATCAAAATGATTACAATTGATGCATAAACCAGCAATTGGAACTTATCCAGAATAAACAATAAATCCCAACCAAAATACAGAACAAAGGTCCCAAGAAGAGGACCAAAAACATAGCCCAGCCCCCCAAGGAAGCAGTTAAGCATAAAATCAATTGAATCCTTGACTTGGAAAGTGGATGGATATACTGATTGGGCTATGGCCCCAAACATACTTCCTCCGATACCTCCGAAGAAGGAAGAAATTGCAAAGACAATTATCCTGACGTAAGCTATGTTTATGCCGATAGAGGAGGCCAATTCCTCGTTTTGCTGCATGGATCTGCAGATTTGTCCGAGGCGTGAATTCACAAGTCGATACAAAACCCAGTAGGTCAATACCATCAAAACACATGAGACAAGATAAAATGCCAATTTGGGATTGTCCATGGTTCCCAAATCGGGAATTAAGGTAATTCCAAATACGGATAATTCCCGGGGCAGGGGAATTGATACGATACCTCGGGCTCCATTTGTTATGGGAAGAGCTAGGGCAGTCAAGGTAACAACTTGGGTCAAAACTAGGGTAATCATGGCAAAATAGACCCCTTTCAACCTCAGAATTGGCAAACCGATCAGGACCGACACAAAGGCTGCAAACAATCCGGCCAATGGTAGAGTCAACCAGAAATTCATTCCTGCCTTCATTACAAGTATGGCTGACACATATGCCCCGATTAATGAAAATGCACCCTGACCGATGTTTATTCGCCCAATGTAGAAGGTAAGCCAGACTCCAGCACTGGCAATGGAAAGCAAGGCAACCGAGGTCAGGGTAAAATAAAAATCGGAGCGTCCGGAAAAAGAAATGAAAAAGGGAATGAAAAGGAAGACAAAAACCAGAAATCCTCCAATGATCAGAAGTTTGCTCTTTAGGGTAAGATTCATTTCGCTAACCCCAGGGTTTGCCCATCAATCCTTGTGGCCTTATTGCCAGGAAAACCATAAGGGTAATGAAAATCAACAGATAGGTTATATCCCCATATTGAGACAGATAGGCCAATCCAAAAGCCTCCATAAAACCAAGTATAATTCCTCCGGCAATGGCACCTGAAATTACACCAGCCCCACCGATCATTACCATCATAAATGCCTTTATCGATGTTGGGGTTCCCATTCCCAAGTTTACGCCTGTAATGGTTACTAGGAGTCCGCCAACCAAACCTGCCAACAGGGCCCCAAGAGCAAATCCGATAGTTGAATAACGGTCTACATTGACACCCATCAACTGACAGGCGACCCTATCCTGTGCCAAAGCCCTCAGGGCCCTTCCTGTTTTGGTGTATTGCATAAATGCTATAAAAGCCACAATACAAAAAATGGCAAGACAACAAATTACTATCCGATCGTAGGGAATAATGATTCTGAAATCCCAATTGAAAACACCATCAACAATTTTCGGAACACCCCTTTGTTTCTCACCAAATAGCAACAAAATAACTGCGTCCAGCAAGAGAGCTATTCCTGCTGCCAAAAGCATGGAACTTTCCTCGCGAGCAGATCTTTTCAATACGGGGCCGAATAGGTAACGTTCAACAAGGGCTCCGATAATGGCCAAAGTAAAGCATGAAGCAAAAAGGGCAACCACAAAAGGGATACCCAATTGGCCATAAATTGTGTACGTAACAAACCCACCAATCACATACATTTGACCATGGGCAAAATTCAATACATTCATTAAAGAGAAAATAAGGGTAAGACCCAAAGCAATCATAGCGTATTGAGCCCCTAGATAGACCCCGTTAACCAGTATTTGTTCCATAGTATTTCAATCAAAAAAATCCTGGGTCGTGATTGACCCAGGATACAGTTTTTCAATGTTTATTTAATCTACACTTCCAACAAACAAAGTTTCAAATTTACCATCCTGATAAACATTGATTACCATTGGTACAGAAACTTGCCTTTTCTGACCAAATGAGGTCATTCCTACATAGGACAACTTGGCATCACCTTTCATGAAAGGATTAGGTGCTTCAAAGGTATCCATAGTATTCTGGAACTCATTTACGTCGTCAATGGCAGCTGGATTGGCCTTCAATGTTTCAAGAATGTACTCCAAAGCATAAACCTTGGTGTTTGATTCATCATTGTATTCTCCAAACATTTCGGTGTACCGCTGTACAAACTCTTTCATGGCATCAGATGCAATTTCTGGAGTTGAAGCACCTCCAACGGAAATAAACCCATTGGCAAGATCACCTGCGCCTTCTTCAAGGACTCGGGCATCGTGTGCTGTTTCGGTGGAAATTATTCCTTCAAATCCCAATTCTCGTGCTGATCTAATCAGCTGTGGAGCATTTGCTGGAGATACACCAGAAAGAACCAACAAATCTGGATTTGTTCGAATCACTGGAGTCAGAACTGGAACAAAATCGGTAGTGTCGACCTGATAAGTTACATTTTCTGAAACAATTTCTAAACCAAGAGCATTGGCGGCTTCAACCCCATTATCTCTTTGGCTTAAAGGGTCTGATTCGTTGGCAGCAATAAAGGCCACTGACGATACACCTTCATTATCCATTAAATACTTATAAATAGGCGGTCCCGACTGGTAACTTGCTATCATTCCCAGAACGGCATTAGATGCCGGGGCAGTATACAACGCTTTCGGGAAAGCATAGGGAAAATACATAATTCCCTGAGCTTCGGCAACTGGTCTGACGGCAGCAGCACCATCATCCACGTTCGGTCCAACTACATAATGGATACCTTCCTGAGCCATTTTCTCCATTCCGGCAATGGCTCTTTTGGGATCCTTTTGGTCATCAAATGAAACAATTTCTATGTCATAGGTAGTATCCCCGATGGTTACACCACCCAATTCGTTGAGCCATGCAGCTCTGGTTTCCATTGATCTTTGATTTGAAATCCCCCAGGCTGCGGCTGGACCACTGGTAACTCCCACAAACCCTATTTTCAAAACAGGATTTTGAGCAGAACTCAGAGACGCAAATCCTACAGTAATCAAGACCAATGATAGAGTAAATTTTAGTAATTTCACTAACATGATAATTCCTCCTTGGAACAGGTAAAGGTACTTGGCTTTATCTCAGAATTGAAGTTGAAACTTCCTGAGAATATGGGTAATTGTATACCGTATCTCTTGAATATGTCAACAATATTATATAATATTGTCAACAAAATACTCTGATAGTTTATATGGGCTACCTTTGACACTTGAAAAATCTGAAGTAAACCTTACCCTAGCAGGTGTGGATCAGGAGCATGAAATCGTCGAGGCTATATTTAACGCGGTTTACCATCAGCGAATTTCTCCAGGAACCAAACTTGGCGAAAGTGCCTTGGGAGATATTTTCAAGGTTAGCCGGGAAAGGGTCAGAAGAGCCTTGTTTTTACTTTCCAATAAGGGAATAGTGGATTTACAGTCGAATAAAGGCGCTTTTATTTCTTCTCCTAGTGAAAAAGATTCACGGGAAGTGTTTCAGGCTCGAGAAATCCTTGAAGCAGGAATTGTCAGGCAACTGGCCGCCAGAAACTTTGACAGTAAATTAGAAATTCTAAGAAATCACCTAAAGGAAGAAGATGAAGCTAGAAAAAACTGGGACAGGCCGGAACTTGTAAGATTATCAGGTGAGTTTCATATTCTATTGGCTGAGGCCACGAATAATTCTCTTCTGGTTAAAACTCTTAGGGAATTGGTAACTCGAACTTCCCTTATTGTAGCTTTATTAGGAGACAACACCTCTTCGTGGTGTCCAGATCATGAGCATGAGTTGATACTTTCCGCAATAGAAAAGGGAGACCGGGATTTTGCTGAAAAAGTACTTCTGGAGCACTTAAAGAAAATCAGGAGGGGACTGGCCTTAACTCCCAAAGTTTCTAGAAGTAGCCTCTCTCTCCGAGAAATTCTAATAAATTAAATTACTGAATATTGAGATTGGTACAGCAATTTTAATTCCCTTACAGGCTCTGGAAAAGCACTACGCAATTCTATGACTGAAACCACTAAAAATCATTTCTGGCAACAATTTCCTCTTGATTCGATTCTCCGGTCGAAAAAAAATCGATTTTTGAGTTCTTCTTGTTGATAAAAATCAATCTTTTCAACACCAAAAACCTACATTGATCCCTGCAGCAATGCTTGACAGCATTTTGAAGTTTTTCTACCGGTTTCGTTGCCTTCTTTGTCTTCTTTTGCCTGCTCCGGCTAAATGACTGTTTTCAGGTAAATTTACTACCCTGTTTAACTCTGGAAAATCATCCACGGCATGGGGAATTGCATTCGCATTGACGAAATGTTCTTGGAATTTGGGCTCAACTGCTGTTTCGATCTTTTCAATTTGGAAAACGGTCTTTTCAATTTCCCTTCTCGCTTCAAGATTACACAATCCGATTCTGGCACCCGTACCAGCAGCATTACCAGATGAAACAACCTTATCCAGTTGACAATCAGGAATCATTCCCAATACCATTGCATGTTTTGTAGAGATATGTGAACCAAAAGCACCGGCCAGAACAATGCGATCGACCTTGTCAGTACCAAATTTTTCAATCAATAACTTAGCCCCTGCATAAAGTGCAGACTTGGCAAGTTGTATTGCGCGGACATCATTCTGGGTTACCATTATGGGGGGAGCACCAGTTTCAATATCCTCATAAAGGACATATGAATAGGTTCTACCATCCGCAACTATACGGTTGGAACCCAGTGTTTCAGGTGAACCGATCAGACCGGAATTGTCAATTATTCCCGCCATGCGCATCTCGGCTATCGCCTCGATAATACCAGATCCACAAATCCCATTAACGCCTGTGTTCAGTACAACATCCTGAAAACCTTCCTCATCTGACCACAAATCACTTCCAATTACCCGAAAACGCGGTAGTTTGGTCTCAGGATCAATGGCAACCCTTTCAATTGACCCGGGCGACGCTCTTTGGCCAGAAGATATTTGTGCACCTTCAAATGCCGGGCCGGTCGGAGAAGAACAAGCCAAAACTCGTGTTTTGTCGCCAAATATGATTTCGGCATTGGTTCCAACATCCACTACCAGTACCTTGTCATCGGATTTTTGTGGTTCCTCAGACAGAATTACTCCCGCAGCATCAGCCCCGACGTGACCAGCAACACAAGGAAACAGGTAAATGGGAGTAGAATATTCCAGTGAATCTAGGTTAAGGTCCGAGGCAATGAGGTTCAAGGAGGAGGATACGGCCAGGGCAAATGGCGCTTGACCTAGTTCTACAGGGTCAATCCCGAGTAAAAGGTGATGCATGACAGGATTACATACAATGACTACATCCAAAACAGAATTTAAGGAGATATTGTTGTTTTCGGCGATAGTCCCGAATACGGTATTCAAGCCTTCACGAACGGCTTCGGTTAGTTCCTTGTCACCTCCTGCATTCATCATTGAGTAGGAAACCCGACTCATCAGGTCTTCACCAAACCTGATTTGAGGATTCATAATACCTGCCGAATCCAGTACTGATCCATCCCTTAGATTACATAGATGAACGGCAATTGTGGTTGAACCCAAATCAATGGCAAGGCCAAATACAGGATCTTCATGAAACCCGCTCCATAACCTTGTTATTTTTAACTCCCCATTGTGATGATTCTCCCAAATTGCAAGGGTTATCCTGAAATCATCCTTTCTGAGAATTTGCTGAAGAATTCTTAACTGACTTGTGCAAATATCCACATTGTCAATATCCCATTGCTCCTTCAATGCTTTCCGGATCCGTTCAAAGTCACCTTCAGGTTTATGCATGTCCGGCTTTTGAACCTCAACATAATACAGACGGGTTGAAGGATCCATGATTACAGGACGTGCATCCGCCGCCTTTCTAACAACCTGCTTGTGTACTTGGGATTCCGGTGGCACATCAACGATGATATCAGCCAGTATCTGAGCCTGACATCCCAAACGTCGACCGGTCTTCAATCCTCTGACCCTATTATACCTTTCTTCAATGGCATTCCATTCTGATAGTGATTCCTCGGATGATTCAATCTGGTACTTTGGAAAGGAACCATAAGAAGGTGTAATTTGGCATCTTGAACAAATGCCCCGCCCTCCACAAACACTGTCCAGATCAACACCCAGCTTTCTGGCTGCCTGCAATACCGGTGTTCCTACTGGAAATCTTCCCCTTTTTCCTGAAGGGGAAAAAACTATCAAGGGATCTGGGCTGGTAACTGTTTCAATTTGTGAAATAGAAGAGGGTGCAATAAGTCCCTTCTACTACGTTCTACTCCTTCTACGTCTTCTCCTGACACGTGTGGTGTTTTCTTCCCTATCCTTCGGAGCATTGAATTTTATCCACTGCGAACCGTTAGAATCCCTTCCTGTTAACAGGTTTGCAGCCCGAATGGCATCCATTTCCAATTGTCTGGTAGGGTTCATAATGGCTGAAGTTAATCCGGATGCTATCGCCATTGGCAGGAAAGTAGCATTGATCGAGTGCCTGTTCGGCAAACCGAAAGAAATATTTGATGCACCACAGGTAGTATTTACATGCAATTCCTCCTGCAATCTTCGAACCAAGCGGAAAACCTGGTTACCAGCCGTAGCCATAGCTCCAATGGGCATTACCAAAGGATCCACGACTATATCATTGGATGGAATGCCCAAATCGGAAGCTCTCTCGACAATTTTCTTGGCCACTGCAAAACGAACATCGGGATCTGTTGAAATACCTGTATCATCATTTGATATGGCCACCACTGGTACATTATATTTCTTAACCAGGGGTAGAATTTGTTCCAGCCTTTCTTCCTCGCCGGTTACAGAATTGACCAAGGGTCTGCCTTCACAAACCTCCAATCCCGCTGCGAGTGCTTCAGGAACAGAACTGTCAATGCATATTGGAACATCGACCAAATCTTGAACCAGTTTTATCAACTTCTTGAGTAGGGGTGGCTCGGTTTCATTGGGATTGGG
>CAZHIL010000389.1:0-6219 GCA_964532985.1 uncultured Albidovulum sp.
TTTGAATATATACCAATACCAACGGTTGTCGGTAACATCAAGGCCGTTCCTGCAGGTATTCCAAAGAGACCAATTGGCCTCACTTCAGTTGAAATAAACAAAATCCTCGTCTACTCTATGGGGTACCTGAATAGTTACGAAATTTCTAACTCTTCGATCTGATCATTTACTATTCTACTGACATCAAATCTAACAGTACGTTCAAAATTTTCTTGGAGAGCCTTGGTACGGACATACCACTTTGATGAAAACCAACATGCTGCACTTTTCATACCCATTCCAAATTCGGAAAGACCAGAAGTATCTTCGGGAACTGCTGCTGGTCTGAAGGCTCTCGGAAATTCTTCAAGTGCAATACCACCTGCATTATCCTTGATAGAGATTCTTCCAGGATGATATGAATCTATTTCAATTTTAACAACAACCTTATGGGTACCAAGTTGATCAAGTAGGGTACGATTCTGAATAAAACTTTGAACAGAATTATCAACAAATTCTGCTAGAGCAAACCAGGATTTGTAGTTAAGATGTCTTAGTATTGAAAGTACACTTACACCTGGCCTAATACTAACCCTATCAAGATTTTCATTTGAGTGTTTATTCAACATTAGCAGTAACCAGTTCAATACTATTTTTAATCAAGTTACAATTATTTCTCGTGTGAATTTCTTCTCGTATGGAATTAAGGTTAGGTAACAATTCTCGTGCAATAGCTTCCACAACATCTACATTGACAGCATTTCCTAGAGCTCTTAGGGCAATACTATCTTCAAATGGAAGGTATTTAAGTGTAGACATACTTTGAAGCCGGCTACATTCGACTGGTGTCATGAAACGACGTTCCCAACCGATAACAGGTACCTGACTCCTTGCCATAGCTACCAAGGTAGGTGCAGTAGTAGTTTTTCTTACTCTGATTCCAGAAGCTCGAAATTGAATTACATGTTTCCAAATGTTCCTTTCTGATTTCTTACAGTTCCATTCAAGTTTTTGGAAACTAGGTGGAAAAGATTGGATTGAAGGCAACCAAGGTGAAATAATATGTTTATATTTTTTGTAAAAATCCCGATTTTTTCGAATATATTCAACCTTCCAACTAGGAAAAAAATTGACTCTTTCCTGTGCATAGGGTGGAAGAGCGTTTTTTACTTCATTGGGTTTCAGAAATTTTAATGAACGTCCAAAACTCCCTAATGATGAGCCTAGTTTCTTAAAACCCTTTGAGTATGGTGTTTTATCCTCGTACGGGTAAGTTGCACCAAATTCCATTGCCCAGATGGGAAAGGCAGGCAATTGTTCTTCATTAGGAAATTTATCAAGAAATCTTTGCCAAGTTTCAAGATACAAAATATATTGTTGGGGTAATTTACGAGCATCGTTTGGATTCTTATCCAATACAGATTTAATTGATAACTCACCTGTATATGATGGGGTAGGCCAATTAAAATTTTCTAAACAACTTCTTTGACCAACAATAAATATTCTTTCTCGGATTTGAGGTACACCAAACTGGTGAGGAGACATCTTGCGGTCTTCAAAATCATATCCTGCATCAAGTAATTTTAATTTTATACTCTCCCAGGTCTTACCTTCATTATGACTAATTAGATTTGGAACATTTTCAATAATAAAATATTTCGGCTTATGGTGATGTAAAATATTAACAATATAATTTATTAGGTCGCCTGAATGCGGGCAATTTAAACCTTCCTGACTTCCTGCTTTAGAAAAGGGTTGGCAAGGGAATCCTGCACATAAGATATCATGAGGAAAAATTTCTTCTAATTTGACTTCTCTAATATCTCTTGAAGGTACAATACCAAAGTTTCTCTCATATAGTGAAGCAAGTTCTGGATCAATTTCTGAAGCGAAGACGCAATTGTGCCCTAATCTTTTAAGGGCAAGATGAAATCCACCTAGACCCGCAAACAAATCCACGAAATTCATTTGAATATTTCCTCATTAAACTGCTCAAAAGTCATCAGTAAAGACACCAAATCACGTTCGAGGAAATTAAGAAATTTATATTTAATCAAACCAACCTTATTCTTGTCTACCATTTGGAATATTATAATTTCTTTAAATTGTATCAATGAACTAGATGGTTAAAAAATCAGTTTTCCAATTAAGTTTAAATCCTCACAGATGGAAATTTATGAAGAAATTAATTTGAACACAATCAAGTTATATCAACTACTGACTAAGAGTAAAATTTGGCTTTTAAGTATATTTATTATTTGTAAAATTAATTTTATTTTTAAAATATCCTTCCCTATTCTTACCTTTTGATGCCTGAATTTTGGTCTCTGAATTAAAGGATTGAGATTGTAGATTTCTACCAAAGATACAATTTTTTCAAATTCTGTTGTTATTCCAAGTTAACAAGAAAATTTACCTAGTTTTTGGACTTATGGAGCAGTCTCTTTATTGTCGATTTGCTTTTACGATCAGATTTAACCCGAACGGCCCATTTAATAGTATTTTATTGCTTCATCCCTTCGGTATCCCACCGCAGCCAAAATCAGGAAAAGAATGGTATAGGCAAGTAATATCAAGAATGACTCGCTTGTCCAAGGCTCCCCACTAATCCCTGCCTGAGTCAAATTAACAATATGCCTTACAGGTGTAAATATGGAAATTGAATTCATAAACTCGGGCATCAAGCTCGGATGAAAAAATATGCCTCCAAGAAAGGCTAGAATGATATAAAGCAAGTTGGCTACGGGTAAGGCTCCCTTAGGGGAACACCAATAACCAATCGTCAAACCCATTGCTGCAAGTGGAAAAACTCCAACAATTACACCGAACAACATTTTAAACCAGGAATTTGTTGACATGCCAATATCAGTTGTCAGAAAGGCAACAACAATCAGGATGCAAATCGAAACCGATACAAACACTAGAGATGCTAGAATTGTTGCAAACAATCTACTGAGAGGGTGTACCGGCAAAACCCTAGCATATTGTTCCCAAGGTGATTCCCTGTCATTGGCAATCCCTACCCCAAACTGGAAGAAGGCAACACCGAGGGAAGAAAATACACAGAAGGACCCGAGGGCAAAATTTGCTTCCAGACGGCTATCCGAAAAGGTAACTCCCACAATTACAAAAATGACTGATGGTACGAGAATGGTAACCAGGGAATAACTTGGGGTTCTTATCAAACCCAACAGGCATGTTTTAAAATACTGAAAAAGGATCATTTCTGCCTACTGTTATCTATAAGGGTAAAAAATGCTTCTTCCAGATTTGCAGGTCTTATTTGAAGATCCTCAAATTCGAGGTCATTACGAACCATTGATCTGATCACCAGATCAGAGTCCCTAGTGATAACAATCACCCTGTCATCTTGCTGCTTGATATGAGTAGCACCATCCAACATGATCGGCAGATCACCCCTGTAACTAACCCTGCTGCTTCCAACCAAATCACGAATTTGTTCCAGACTCCCATCGGCCAGTTTCTTTCCCTCGTTTATAACAACTATTCTCGAAGCAAGTGCTTCAGCCTCTTCCAGATAATGAGTTGTTAAAACTACTGTACCACCCGATCCACGATAATCAAGAATTGCTTTCCAGATGTTTTGTCTGGATTCGACATCAAGCCCCGTAGTAGGTTCGTCCAAAAACACCAGATTGGGATTACCTATGAATGAAAGTGCTACTGCCAATAATCTTTTCTGTCCTCCACTCAATCCACCAGCCTGTTTGTTTTTGAATTTTTCCAATGGGAATCTGGCAAACAACTCTTCATCGGTCATGGGCTCGGGAAAATGGGATCGAACCAGATCAAGGATTTCGGAAACACGCAAATTATCGGGAAAACCGGATTCTTGGGGTGTCAACCCCACTTGTAACCTGATGGATTTTTCCCAGGGATATCCTCCCAATATGGATACGGAACCTGAATCACTCTTTCTGATGCCGGTCATGATACCGATTGCAGTAGTTTTTCCTGCACCATTGGGACCTAGAAGAGCATGTATCTCACCCTGCTTCAACTCCAGATTCAATCCCCTGAGGGCTTTGGTAGAACCGAAAGATTTGACAACATTGCAAAAATGAACAGCATTGATTTCCTTCGATTCTTTTGAAACAGCATTCATTCCTGTTGAGTTGATCATAGTGGTCAATATATACTCACCAATTTACATTAAGGGTATTAGAAAAGTTGGATATGGATAAAAAAACTCTTGATCTAATTACCATTGGTCGATCCTCGGTGGATCTTTATGGTGAGCAGGTTGGAGGTCGCCTTGAGGATATAGGTTCCTTTAAAAAATACATTGGAGGTTCACCTACCAATATCGCTGCTGGAGGATCAAGGCTAGGGCTTGCCACGGCTCTCATTACTAGGGTTGGCGACGAGCATATGGGCCGTTTCATAAGGGAGGAGTTGATCAGGGAAGGAGTTGACGTAACAGCGGTTAAAACTGATCCTGAGAGACTGACCGCTCTGGTTTTGCTGGGAATCAGGGATGAAGACACTTTCCCCCTTATATTTTATCGCGAAAAATGTGCCGATATGGGTTTGACAGAAGAGGATATTGATCCCGAATTTATCGCAAAAACAAAATGTCTTTGTGCAACTGGTACCCATCTTTCACATCCCGATACTGCAGTTGCCGTTCGAAAGGCCTTGCTGATTGCCAGGGAAACTGGTGCCAAAACAGCATTGGATATTGATTATCGACCTAACCTGTGGGGATTGGGTGGACATGATGACGGGGAGAATCGTTTTGTCGCCTCAGGTACGGTAACTGCTACCATTCAATCTACTGTAGGATTATTTGATCTGATAGTGGGTACCGAAGAGGAATTCCATATTGCAGGAGGTTCAAGTGATACCCTAACTGCACTCAGAAATGTAAGGGCGATGACAAATGCCATTTTGGTTTGCAAGCGAGGACCAATGGGTGCAGTGGCCTTTCGAGCAGAAATTCCCGAATCCCTGAAGGAAGGTGAATCAGGCCCCGGTTTCAATGTAGAGGTCTTCAATGTCCTGGGTGCCGGAGATGGTTTCATGGCCGGTTTCCTCAAGGGATGGTTGACAGGTGAGGACCTATCGACCTCTCTCAAATTTGCCAATGCATGTGGTGCCTTTGCCGTCTCCAGGCATGGCTGTACACCTGCCTACCCATCTCTTGAGGAGCTTGAGTATTTTCTTGAGCATGGTTCCCAGACCAGTTCGTTGAGGAATGATGTCTTGCTGGAGCAAATACATTGGTCAACCACACGTCGAACCTATTGGAAGGAATTGACGATTGTTTCCCTCGAGGGCATGCATTTGGAATCCGTACCTGTTATTGGGCATGATGCATCCCGATCGGTAGAACAATTCAAGGGAATTATTGTTAAATCCCTGCTTTCAGCTGGTTCCTCAGGCAATCATCATGGCGTGATCCTTCCCACCAACCAAAGCCGTTCACTTTTGGATGAAACAACCGGTCAAGGTTTGCTGGTCATTAGATCTGTTGGTGTTGTCGGAAAGGATACCTTGCTCGAGGTTGAAAACAATTGCGATAACCTTTCAGAATGGCCCCTGGAACATACCGTAAAGATAAGGCTGTTGATTGAAGATGATTCCAAAGGGAGCATTGATGATCAAGTAGCATCCTTAAAGCGGTTATTTGGAAATACAAGAAGAAACCGATTGAATCTTGCTTTGGAACTGGGTTTTGAAACCAGTGAAATAGATATCAGGCTTAACGTTATAAAAGCCATTTTGAAGCAAGACATTGTACCGGATTTTTGGATACTTAATGAAACCGATGATTCTAAGTTGGGTCATTTCAACAGGATTATTCTCGACAAAGACCCATATTCACTAGGTATTTTAACTCTTGATCAAGGGCTAACACCAATCGAAGCAAATGATTTATCAAGGCATACCGAGGCAGGAAGTATACAAAACGGAAAAATTTTATTGTGGAATGGATTAAGGGAACTTTTTGACAGATGGTTATCTGGTAATGTCATCTATTCGGCAGCTGAAAAAGAAATCTCCGAATGGTTGAAGTTTCATTCCAACCAATAGAATAATGGCTCATCATGAATCCTAGGGAATAAAAATAATTGCAGGGAACACGTATGTCACTCCTACTTAGAAGACCCAAAATCGGTCAAGGCAAAATTCATGACATTTCTCCATCCTCCGCCAATTGGAAATATGTTGGATTTGGTGTGTATAATCTGAAAAAGGGAGACAAAGTTCACGAAG
>CAZHIL010000390.1:0-1634 GCA_964532985.1 uncultured Albidovulum sp.
GTGTTCATGGAGCATCTACCGGTATACCATCCTAGAGGTCGATTGCCGATAACACGTTCATGTAGGGCAATGGCCTCTTCCATATGCACCCGTTCCTCTTCGATCGTGAAATCCTTATACTCAATCCATTTCAAGCCATGACTGGCGATCTCCCAATCGGCCTCTTTCATGGAAGACACTTGTTCAGGGGATCGGGCAAGGGCCGTAGCCACCCCATAAACAGTTACCGGTATATTGGCTTTGGTGAAGGCACTATGCAAACGCCAATAACCAGATCGTGCACCATATTCATAAATGGACTCCATATTCCAATGCCTTTGGCCTGGCCAAGGAGATGTTCCAATAATTTCCGAAAGGAATGCTTCTGAAGCTTCATCACCATGTAGGAGGCAATTTTCTCCTCCTTCCTCATAATTGATGACAAATTGAACGGCAATTCTTGCCTCATTGGGCCAAGCAATACGGATACCTTCCTTGCCATATCCCATCATGTCTCGTTCATAACGCATAGTCACCTAAAATTTTACAACCAACAAAAACCGTCAATTCACAAATTTACCACTTTCGTCTTTTTTTACCTTTTTGTTTTTTCAGGAATCTTCAAAAAAATGAATTTTCCTCGAAAATGCAAATCAGCCAAATTCAACATTTTCGATTCTACATGGAATTTGCTTGTTTATTGGTTTCAAAATCAGACGATTCTTGTTCGCTAATGACTTTTTGAATACTCCTGTTCGAAGCCATTGCCGATAATGAGAATTGACTCATGAATAACTTTTACAACCTTGCTAGAGTTTTTTTTAAGTTTTGATGTAATTGTGGATAGGAGTGGCTTTGGTTCATTTTTGACCATGACAAATTTACTTTTCCTTAGAATTCCGAATAGAAACTACGGCAATTTCTGAAACTTGATGTTAAACTCGAATTGCTTAACCAAAGAAAATTTACAAAGGAAACACTAATGAATCAGGTTGGATCCGTACAAGGCCCAGAATCAAATATTCCACAGGTTGATGCCAACAGATTAATTCTTGATCCCAAGGAAATTTTTGATCCTGCCGATTTTAACAAGTATCTGGTTCCCGGTAACTATCAATCCGAAGAAATCCAGGAAATCAGAAGGAACCTGATCAAAGATTTGGTTGATAAAGCCACTGAAGGTAAGAAAAAAGTAAGAGAGGCAAATCTTTTTGAACACTATTTGAGCCCCTATTCCTCACTAAAAACTGTTCGTTCATATTCATACATTACCGATTGTGTTGTCCAGATTGCCTTGGAATTCTCAAACAATGTTCTTTTGGGAAAAAGCAACCGTGAGAACAAATTTTCTGTCTTTGGTGTTGGTGGTTATGGGCGGGGTGAAATGGCGCCCCACTCGGATGTCGATTTATTGATGTTGCTTGATGAAAAAAGTGGTGAATGGGAAAACAAGATTATTGAAGGTGCACTTTACATTTTCTGGGATTTGAATTTAAAAGTTGGACATTCTGTCAGAACATTGAAGGAATGTCTCCACTTTGCCAAGGGAGACCTGACCATAAGAACTGCCCTTTTGGAATGTCGGCTGGTTTGGGGCCCCAGTTCCACGGAACAGTTACTCCATGACAGATTGTGGAATGACTTGTTCAAGGGAT
>CAZHIL010000391.1:0-19130 GCA_964532985.1 uncultured Albidovulum sp.
GAATGGCCTGGCTGTCAATACCTAATTAAAAATATACCAAAGTTACCGTTTAAAATTGTACCACTTTCAGTCAGGGCAAGTGGGCCAGGGCCTCACCCAATACCTCCGATACCTTCAATGTAATCGTACCCTTGTCAAAATCATTTTCCTCGTCTATGTTTCCTGCCATCGGGAATGCTCCTTCCTTATGGTCAATAATTACGGTTGCGGTGTTCCCGACCCTTCCCCGAAAAGACATGATCCTGCACGCTTCTGCCCCTTGGGGACGGAAAACGAACAAAATCGGAATGGACCTTGAACGAATCAAGCCGGAAAAGGATGAAAACACCAATTTCGGGCTGGTTTATAGCAAAATTTACCACAATAGAAAAATCACACCCTATCGAAGGAGGGATGTTGCACTAAAATCAAAAAATCGCTTATAGGTTATTTTGAAGTTGAATTACTGTTTTATTGATTGATAAATATGAAAACAAATTGAAGAAAGTGCCAATTGATGCAGAAAGGTTCAAACATGGAAATTCCAGGGCTTCAAGGTACACTTCCACCAAAATGCAGACAGGATCTGGACATGATCAAGGCATCAGTCCGCAAAGTGCTTGTTGGATCAAAACCAGATATGGCAATACCCGCAGACGCATTCAGGAATGTTTTTTTGACTGGTGGAACAGGGTTGATAGGTCGTTTTTGGCTCAGGGAATTACTGCAACAAAAAGAGGATATCATTGTTCATTGCCTTGTACGTGCCGACAATGATGATATGGCATATAATCGGATTAAAAATGCCATGGTCGAAGCAAATATCTGGGAGGATGATCAATCGAGTCGTATCAGGGTCATATGTGGGGATATAACGCTAGAGAGGTTCGGGCTTAGCAAAGATGTTTTTGAAACACTATGTTCACAGATTGATGCCGTCTATCATCTTGCCGCAGATGTTGCACTCATTGCATCATATGAAAAAATAAGTGAAGTCAATGCCCGGAGCATGACTTCAATTCTGGAACTCTGTTTGCAAACACGTTTGAAGCATCTTTTCTACGCGTCAACACTCGGGGTATTTCCGGCCTATTTCTTTGATTTTACAAAGGAATACTCGGGTCACCATATTTCAGATACCCAACAGCCGGATATCGATGAAATGAAGCGAAGGTTTCCCATTAACATCGTCGGATATCTCTGGAGCAAGCTCGTGTGTGAACAGGCCATCAGATATGCTCAATCCAGTAATATGCCGGCAACGATATTTCGTTTACCAAAAACCCATATGGCAAGTAATGGCTACAATAATGCCTACGATATCGACTGTCGCTTATTTGGGGCAGCCCTGGAGCACCAAATTGTTCCTCCAGGTTTTTCGCCACATCTATACAATGATCCGGCAGATGTTCTTGCCCGTATCTGTTCGGCTATTTCATTCAATCCGAACAAAGGATATCCGATATATCACTGCAGTAATCCAAGTCCGGAATTTGAGGAAATGAAATACAGTGATTTCGGCATCCACTTCAGGGAGGTCTCTTACGAAGAATTTAAGCAGGTATGCCAAACCCGTGGGTGCAATTCACCACTCTTTAGTTATTGGCCCCTGCTTGATTATTTACAGCCCTATATTTTCGTCAACCGTTCGAATAATGATGGGCAACCTATCAGCGATAATGCCATTCGAAAAGATTGTGGATTTGATTTAAGTTGGCCTCCACTCATCATCAATCATAACCAAACCCTCAACTGGATTTGTAATAATCCGAATCAATGGCCATGGGCAGTACCCGAACCTGATTTGAATTTTGATCCCATATTTGAACGGGCGAAAGAACATGCCACAAACATGCAAATCCCTTATGAAACTGCATTTCCAGAATGGATGCAAAATGCCGTTCACCAACAAATCAAGGCTTTCAAATCAGTACCTAAGGAAAAACTACCGAGACAAAGATATTCAAACCAAGCATATCTTATCTCCCGTAATTTGCTGAAAAATGTCGAGTTGGCCAATGAGCGTAAGCGTTTTCCTGAAATTATTAATGAGGAAATTTTAATGCCGGTATTTATCATCGGCATCAACAGGACAGGAACAACCCTGTTACACAGGCTGATGTCCAGGGGTCAACGGTTCTGGTCCCCACTTCGTTATGAAATGAATGACCCGGTTCTTGTTGATGGAAATTACAGGGATGTTGCCTGGACAAACCGTGACCCACGCAGAAAGTATTTCAAATCGATTTACGAGGCAATTAAACTTCAAAAAAGGTTGTCAGGTTTGCATGATGTTGATCCTGATGAGCCAGAAGAAGATTTTTATCTTCTTAACCTGGCTTTCACCAGTTGGATTTTCACAGTAGTAAATCAAGTGCCAGGTTATGCAGAATGGATAATGAAATCAGGATCGGGGGAAGCCTATCGTCATCACCGTCTCATCCTTCAGCATTTCAGCTGGCAACGAAAGCAGAAATTTCCACATGATAAACGAAATTGGTTGCTCAAGATGCCTTTCCACCTGAAGGAATTGGCGACCTTGGTGGAAACCTATCCTGATGCCGTCTTTATCCAGACCCATCGTACACCTGATTCTTTCATGGGGTCATGGTTCAGTTTTATTGAAACGATGCGTACCATTTTCGGGGATGAGCTATCCAAAATCGACATTGGCAGGGAACAACTTGCATTTATGAGTGACATGCTCAATCAGGCAATGACCTTAAGGGAATCATACCCCGAACTTGATAACAGATTCCTGGATATTCATTACCAAGACCTAGTCAAGGACCCAATTGAAACTGTACATAAGATTTATGACAACTTCGAATGGGAATTGGATGACCAATCCTTGGCGAATATGAATATCTGGCTTTCTAAACAGGAACGTGCACGAAAGAAGGAGTCAAGACATCGATATGACATTAATGATTATGGCATATCCTCTGATGATATCTTAAAAGCATTTGATCCCTATTTGAATTTTACTAACCAGCGGGGTTTGTATTTATCTTGATGAGACTCATAGACATTTCCATCACGGCCATTTTGAGTTAATTCAAAAAAAATTATTGCAATTTTTTATTCCCTATGGTTTAGTAATTTAGGAAAAAGGGGGGAGTAGCATGATGGAAAAGGACGACACGAATGATGACCGTGGCAATTGGATAGGGTATCTCCAAATTGCCGTCATAGTTGGTATCATTGCTATCGCAATATACTTCGCGCGTGCACCTGAGCAGGTTGCAATTGATGAAAATGGAACTTTGGGGGAGAAGCAACCGCCCATAGTCACTATCACGCAACCAGAGAGCCAAAGTTATAATTTTCAGCTCAATACAACTGGCTCAATTACTCTGAAAGAAAGAGTTACAATAACTTCTGAAGTAAAGGGTCGAGTCGTTTGGGTTTCTTCAAAATTCGAACATGGTGGTACAATTGAAGCCAATGAAGTATTTATCAAGATTGACCCAAGGGTTTACGAACTTGAAGTGGAAGAAGCAACATATGAACTTGCTGTACATGAAATCGAACTTGAAAAGCAAAAGAGTCTTGGAGCAGATATTGATCGATTTGAGGCTCTCAGAAATCAGGCAAGTATTCGATTGGATATGGCGCGATTGCAATTAACTAAAACCGAACTCTCCCTGCCATATAGTTTCAAGGTCATCTCATCATCCGTAGAAATTGGTGAATTGGCTGGTACAGCCGAAACCACCGGAACCGCATCCATACTGGGTTTGGCATACAGACCTGATTCAATCCGCGTGGACGTACCGATCGAGATGCAGGATATTCAAGCATTGGATCCCATTATTGGTCGTACCGCCAATGTCCTGACACCAACAGAAGAGTTGAGTGGTGTTGTTACAGGTTTGGGTTCAATCGTTGCTCCAAAAAGCAGACTTGCCACTGTATACATAAAATTTGATTCTGAATTAGACACCTCAGAGTATCCATTGCCGAATTCATTTGTCGAGGTAGAGATCATTGGACCAACCGAGGAAAATATCTTTTTGATACCCGAACGATCAGAAAAATCACTTGGTCAAGTTTGGCTTGTTCGCAATGGCCAATTGGAATCATTCGAACCCCAGATTCTTGCCCGTAATAATGGTATGTTGGTGGTCAAGGCTTTCGATACAGGTGAAGGTATCGCAATTGATATTCCAGCCAATACACATGATGGTATGACTGTAACAGCAGTTCCCATTGGTAATAAAGGGTAATAAAATGAACGAAAATATTGCCAATGACAAAGTTCCATCAGCTGGTGGATTAATTGCATATTTTGCTGCCAATTCAGTGGCAGCCAATCTAATGATAGTCTTCCTCATCATTGCCGGTATTTTTGCCGGATCACAGTTGGCTGTAAAAAATTGGCCGGAATTTACCCCGGGAGTAATCTCTATAACAGTTCCCTCTCCGGGATCATCGGCAGAAGAGGTTTTTAAAGATATTAACCAGTTCTTGGAGGAAGCGGTTGTCGGTATCGATGGTGTGGATCGTGTCGATAGCATTGCCAAAGACAATGTAGGATATGTTGAAATAACCGTTGAAACATTTTCTGAAGCCAAAGATGTTCTCGATGATGTGTCGAATGCGGTCGTTGCACTAGAAAATTTCCCACCATTTAATGCCGACAAGCCTGAGATCCAAATTTCCCGTCACGTGAGCCCTGTCATGACCATTGCCCTGTACTCGTCAAGCAGGACTGAGAATGAATTGCGGAGAGAAGCCGAAATACTACAAGACCATTTGCTAGCCTTACCAGGGGTAACCCTTGTTGGAATTACCGGGTCCAGAGACAGGGAAATAAGTATTGAGTTGGATGAGGTTAGTCTTAGGCGCCATGGTTTAGATATCAGAGATTTGGCCAAGGTGATCCGATCAAATTCTCTCAATTTGAGTTTTGGAAACCTACGTTCTTCAGCTGGAGATATTTCCCTGAACATTATTGCTAAAAAAAATGTCGGGGAAGATTTCGGTAACATTCCACTTATCACAAGGCTTGACGGAACTGTTATCAGACTTGAGGATGTTTCTGTAATCAGGGACAGCTTCGTTGATGAACGAGTATTAACTGAGCTTGACGGGGTACCTGCAGTTTTTGTTCAAGTGGATGCTGCACCGGACCATTCGCAATTGGGAATCAGAAATACAGTAAAAGAATTTATTGCCAAACATGATCTTCCCAGCGAGGTCAATCAAGTCATCTGGGATGATGACGCTGCCAATACATATGATAATTTACGTGGAATAGTTGATAACTCAATTATTGGTGCTGTTCTTGTTTTTATATGCCTTGCAGCTGTTTTCGACTTGCGATCAGCATTCTGGATAACCTTGGGTATACCCCTATCATTCATCGGTTCCCTTATTCTCTTTCATCCTGCCGACTTGACATTGAATCAGGGTACACTGTTCGCATTTTTTCTGCTGATTGGCATAGTGGTTGATGATGCTGTGGTAGTTGGAGAAAGCATTATTTCCCACCGCAAAAAGGGGGTTTCAGGTCTAGAGGCATCGATAGCCGGAGCCCGTATGGTTTTCGGACCATTGTTTGTAGGTGCGATCACGACACTTTTGGCTCTCTTGCCCCTCCTGTTCGTTGATTCCGGTGTATGGCAGGTAGTCAATGTGATTCCGATAGTTGCTGCGTTTGTTCTTACCATATCACTTCTCGAGGCTTTTCTTATCTTGCCGGCACATCTTGCCAATGACAAACCATGGAGTGCACCACCACTCAGCAATTGGCAAAGAGCAGTTCGAAAATCTTTGAACAAACTTCGTGATACCGTTGTTCTGTCAACAGCTTCATGGGCAATTCGCAATAGTTGGCTTTCATTACTGTTGACGATTTTTATGATCTCTGGTGCCTTTTTATTGCTCCGCTTTGAGACCGTCCCCATAGTTTTGGCTGATGGTCGTGAAGGTGTAAGTAACACTATCCAAGTCGAAATTACCATGCCGGCAGGAACACCATTCTCGGTCACTGAAAAAATGGTGGAACATTTTCGAAATGCTGCATTAATGGTCAATGACGAATTCGATGGAAAGGCTATCAAGTCAATCAGTACGGTTGTGGGATCCATTCTAACAACCAGATCAGATGAAAATGACCGCTATGGCGAAAATATCGCTATGGTAAGTGCAAAACTTTTTGACAAGGAAAAACGTTCTGCCGATGTTCTCGAAATTGAAGGGGCTTGGAGGCAATTTGTAGGTCAACTGGACCAGATCGAGAATGTTGAATACTTTTCAACGCTCATCAAGGCCAAGCCAAATCTATCATACTCACTTCGGCATGAGGATTTAGCAGTATTACAGGATGCTGCTGCAAGTTTCCAGGCCGAAATGAGAAATATTTCCGGGATTTTTGACATCACGGACAACTTGAAATTGGGCAATAGGCAATTTGAAATCCAAATTACTCCCGAAGGAGAAGTTGCAGGATTTACCCCGGCCAATATTGGTTCTCAATTGCGGGCTAGGCTTTATGGGCTCGAGGTTCAGAGATTACAGCGTGGAAATGAAGAAATAAAGGTAATTGTCAATTTTCCCGAGCAGAACCGCAGCAGTATCAGTGATTTAAGCAATATACGTCTGGACCGTCCAGGAGCAGGACAGGTCCCGTTGTCAGCGATTGCCAGAATTGTCGAGAAGCAGGAGCTTGAAGAGATAACACAACTTGATGGCACCCGGGTCGTATATGTACATGCAAAAGCAGATATGGCAACAATCACACCCCGAAATGCCAGAAATCTACTTGAAAATGGAATTGTCAATGAGTTGTCAGAAAAATATCCCAATTTACTCATCGATCGGGCTGGTGCTGCTCTGGATGAAAGGGATACTCTGGAAACATTGAAAATACTTGTACCATTATCCCTGATGGCAATCTACCTGTTGATGGCGGCTTTTCTACGAAGTTATTGGAAACCGGTAATTGCAGCAGCTGGAATTCCATTAACCTTTGTGGGTGCGGTTCTAGCACATTTAATACTTGGCTGGAATTTTACCTTCATGTCAATTTTTGGAATAATTGCCGCTTCCGGTGTTGTGGTCAACGATGGTCTGGTTCTTCTTGATAGGTATGGGGCGATACGAAGGGAGTCACCATCACTCCCGGCTGTAGCCGCTTTGGTGTCTGCTACCCGCCTGAGGTTCAGGCCAGTACTTCTTACAAGCCTGACCACGGTTCTAGGTTTATCCCCCTTGCTTTACGAACGCAGTGATGTTCTTTTGTACTTGGTTCCCTTTGCTACAAGCATACTAGGTGGCCTTATAATGTCGGGTTTGTATGTACTCTTCCTAATGCCCGCAATGGTTATGATTGTCGAGGGCGGGAAAGATTAAATCCATATTAGGATCAATTGAAGGATTGCCCCCACAAATCTTTGGTTTCCGTGGGTCTATCCCGAGTAGTGATAAATATTTAACTCAAGGAAAATTCCCTTAAATACCATGAAGATATTTATCCAGTTTCCAAAAGAAGGAATGACCACTGGTTTGTCGTTAGGACCAATTGAGGGACTGCTAATCAAGTAACCAAAAGTCATTGCGTTTTCAGATCTTAATTTTGGTTGGATACAGATGATTGTTTAAGCCCTGTACCAATAACCAGTAATGATTATCAAATTGGTTATAATTTTCCAATTGAAACCTATAATTGTTCCTTTGATTTGAGAAACGCAATTATATGTTCAGCAAGACTGTCCGGATCCTCCACGGTACAATCTATCTTTAAATCAGGAGCCAATGGTTCTTCATAAGTTGAATCGATACCCGTCAGGTTTAAGAGTTCTCCTTTTAATGCTTTCTTGTAGAGTCCCTTAGGATCCCGCTGTTTGCATACTTGGAGGGGGGTACTTACATGGATTTCTATAAATTCCCCAGATTCCAGCAGATCTCGAGCCATCTCACGTTCAGCCCTGAACGGTGAAATGAGTGTTACCAACACGACAAGACCGGCATCAACCATTAGTCTTGCCAATTCTGCCACACGTCTGACATTCTCGACACGATCCCCTTGCGTAAAGCCAAGATCTCGGTTCAACCCATGTCTGACATTATCGCCATCAATGAGGTAGGTATGTGTTCCCAAGGCGTGCAGTTTTTTTTCCAATCTATTGGCAACCGTTGTCTTGCCGGCCCCAGGAAGTCCTGTAAACCAACAAACCATGGGATTCTGTTTCAGGGCCAGAGATCGTTCCTTCTTGTTTATGGACATATTCTGCCAGGTAAGATTCGCCGATTTATCAAGCTTGTAATTTATGACTCCTGCTCCAGCGGTGTTATTGGACTGTTTATCAATAATCAGAAAGGATCCCGTAAACTTGTTGTCATTATAGGAATCAAAAGCGAGGTCACGATCGGTTGATAATTTGCAATAACCTACCTGATTGCAGGATAATTCTTCGGCGGTATATGTCTCAAGCGTATCGATATCAATAATATGGTCAAGTTCAGTTATCCAAACATTCGCCTGGACTGTTGGCATTCTGATTTCAAAATCCCTCCCTGGAATCATCGGATTTTCATCAAGCCATACAATATGGGCAGTAAATTGGTCAGAAACTGCCGGAGGTGTTAATGGATCTCCCAGCAAATTACCTCGAACGACCTCTAGTCCGTCGTCAGTTAGTTCAAGGCTGATTGACAGTCCACTGGAAGCCTTATGCAATGATCCAATCGGGCCCAATATCTGTTTGATGTTTGAAGTTCGTCCACTTGGTTCTATCCTGACCTCATTGCCTACTGATATAGTACCGGAGACCACTGTTCCACGCAGAAGTTGATGTCCGTCATTGGATGTACAGACTTGTTGTACAGCCATTCGAAACGAAGAAGATTTGGAAAAACCTGTATCAATTGATTCCAGGGCTTCATACAGCGATGGACCATCATACCAGTCCAGGCCATCCGGTTGGGTTGAATGATATGCCTGACACTTGGGGGAAGCAGGAATTGTAGTTATATCAAGCAGGTCAATACTTGAAGCAAAGTTCATGAAATCCTTACTCGTAGTGTTGAAGTCCTCTTGCTGCAAATGGCAAAGATCCATTTTGGTAACAACATGAATGAACTGGCGTGTACCCATGAGTTTAGCAATGTATGCTTGGTGTCTGGTTTGAGGTTCGATACCCTTACTTACATCAGTGATAATGACAGCAGCGTCGGCAATTGAAAGTGTGGTAACCAAATTGTTCAATTGCGTATCCGTTCCTGGAATATCGGCTGCTACAAATTTGCGTCTGGGTGTTGAAAAATAGTGCCACGTAAGATGGCCTGAATTTTGAACGTTTGAAATACTCTCATCAGTATCCTTATCTCGCGATATGGTTTTGATGTGCTTAATCAGATTCGTAAGTACGGTAGACGTGCCACTATTCCTAGCACCACAAAAAACCAATCGAATCATATCATTATCGAATTGGATGCACGGTTCTTCTACTGTACGTTTGGTAGAATCAGGCATCAAAAATATCCCTTGAGTTTTTTTTGCTCCATACTTCCCTCATTGTCGATAATTCGGCCAACCCTTTCGGTTATGCTGGATTCTTCCAACTCGGCAATGATTTCATCCACGGAAGTAGCATTGGATTCAATAGCACCGGTCAGGGGCCAGCAACCCAATGTCCTAAAGCGGATTTGCAAATGTTGTAATACCTCACCTTCTTCAAGTTCCATACGATCATCATCCCGCATTATTAGTTGCCCATGGCGGCGAATGATTGGTCTAGAAGCAGAAAAGTACAGTGGCACGACAGAAATTTTGTTTCTCGAAATATAAAGCCATATGTCGTTTTCGGTCCAATCTGAAAGCGGAAAGACTCGCATGCTTTCCCCATTTGATAGCCGGGAATTGCATAAATACCAGGGTTCGGGTCTTTGAATAACCGGTGACCACCGATGGTTCTTGCGCAGGGAATATACCTGTTCTTTTGATCGGGAAAATTCTTCATCCCTTCGGGCACCGCCGATGGCTGCATCAAAACCAAACTTATCCAGTGCCTGTCTAAGTGCAACTGTTTTCATCACATCAGTATATTCCTGGGAACCATGGCTGAAGGGACTTATTCCCTGCCTCTTGCCATCCTGATTTGTGTAAACAATCAACTCTACGTCCAGCTTTTTTGCCATTCGATCACGGAATGCAATGATTTCCTTGAACTTCCAACCTGTATCAACATGGAGTAGGGGAAAGGGTAATTTTTCTGGTGCAAAGGCCCGAATCGCCAATTCAAGCAAGACAGATGAATCCTTACCAACCGAATACAACATTACCGGATTGTTGAACTCAGCTACTGTTTCCCTGAAAATCCGGATACTTTCCGCTTCAAGGAGTGCCAAGGAATCATGATGTGGATTATTAGTCATGTGTAGTCGGGTAAATGGATTTATCTGGATGACTTGCAAAACATCCTTAGGGATTCATTCATCATCATAAACAAAGTGATCTGCCAATGGACTTGCAAACAAGGATGGTTTTCTATTGCGCTTGACATACCCCTTGTCATCAATTTCCATGGGTAGTGCTATCTCCATTTCATCGACCTGTTCCGTACTGGATTCCACTCCATGAACGATAGACAGGGCCAATGATTGACATGTTGCGGTGGTCATCAACTCCAGGGCACTGACTTGAACGTTGTATTCTCCCTGTAGAAAAGCGCCAAGTTCAGCAACGGAAATTGAATTCATGCCGTATGCTGATAACGGTTCTTCAGGCTTCCCTTCGTCATGACCGCACAAGTCAGCCACTTTTTCCATGATGTGTTCGACCACGGTTGCGACAGACAGTTGCTTGCCAGTGTTGTCGTCAAAAAAACTCTGGTTCGAAATCAGATAACCCAAACGCATGAAATCAGGTGAATTGTACGTCCATGGTACATTCTTGAAAAGTGCAGTAACTAGATGATCACCATCCGGCATGCATCTGAGTGCGTAATCAAGATTGGTTAGGGCAAATTTACAACTGATCGGCGGTGTTCCGGCAGCACGCATAATCCTCAGAACATGAGGATTTCTTGAAGCCATACCAACTTCCGCAACTGCCGCCATATTAAAAGCGAGTGCAGGCAATCCACTGCTTTGTCTGAATGAGGCAAGACCATCCAAGAAAGCGCTTGCAGCACTGTAATTCACCTGGCCCGGATTACCCAAAGTCGATGATGTCGAGGACAACATTACGAAATAATCAAGTGGAAGGTGTAAACTTGCCTTGTGCAGATTGAGTGCTCCCAAAGCCTTTGGGGCAAAAACCTTATCAACTGATTCAGCCGTCATTTCTGTCATTGAACGATCATCAAGCATCCCTGCCAAATGAAAAATTCCCTTGATCGGTCGTTTGCACTCGCCCAAACACCTTTGTACATCTTCCATTGACTGAACATCGCCATGGCGAATGTCAATGTCAACTTTTTCTTCCATTTCCTTCAGATTGGAATTGCGGTAAACCCATTCAAAATCACGATGGCCACTCGGATCACGATCCATTAGTGTGATATGGCGTGCACCCACACGTGTAAGGTAAGGCAAAACGCTAAGACCAAACCCTCCCATACCACCGGTAACCAGATACGTTGCCTCTGGATCAAGGAATAGCCTTCGATCTACGATTGCCAAGTCGTTTTGCTTGTTCTTGTCGGGAGCAACGAGCAACAACTTGCCCTGATGTTGTCCCGAAATCATTTTACGCATGGCTGTCTCATACTCTGCAAACGAATAAGTACTTATTTGCAAGGGTTTGACATGACTTTCTCCAAGTAGGTTAAGACATGACATGCACAAGGAACGAGAGAGCAATGGATCATCCAGCATAAGACGGTCCATGTCGATGGTTACAAAACGCAAGTTTTTTCGAATTACTCTCATACCAAGATTGTTGTCTGCATAAACATCTATCTTGCCTATTTCACAATGCCAGCCTCCAGGTCTTAAGGATTGCAGACAAAGTCTTATATGACGACCGGCTAGAGAATTGAGAACGACATCAACACCCTCTCCATTGGTAGCAGCCATTAATGAATCATACCAGTCATGACTGTGGGAATCAAAGGCACCCATTGCACCCATTGCCATTAGTCTTGACCGCTTCTCATCCGTACCAGCCGTTGTATAGATTTCGGCACCAATATGTTGTGCCAATTGCATTGCAGCCTGACCGACTCCTCCCATGGCAGAATGTATAAGTACCCTCATGCCTTTGCGGATGCGTGCCAGGTGAATCAATGCATAATATGCTGTGGTATAAACGGAAAGCGAAGCTGCCGCTTCGTTCATGGTTAAGGCATCAGGTTTGGGGAAAACATTATTCCTGTTGACAATTATACGATTGCCGATACACCCACCATGCATTACAACAACTGGATCGCCTATACTGAACTCGGTGATATTGTTTCCTTTTCCAATAACCGTGCCACTTGCCTCCATACCGATATCACGTCCAATTGCAGAACGTTCATATCCCATTGGAGGTAGCATGTCCAGGGTTACCATAATATCGCGGAAATTAAGTCCCACGGTCTTAACCTCTATCTCCAGATCATCTGGTCCAAGTTCATTTTGTGTTACAGTCTCAAACCGCATTCCGTTTAACTGGCCGGGTTGTTTCACAAACAGCTTGTAAGTTGTATCTTCATTGGCAGGAACCAATGCCTCATCTTTCTTGATACCAATAAATCGTGGCACCCATGGCTGCTCGTTGCGAATTGCTACTTCACGTTCACGAAGATTGACACTCTTGAGCCATGCAAGGCAGTTCAAATCTTCTTGATCACCGATATCCACAAGGCGAAAATCAATCATCCCCTCTGGAATGACTTCGGCAGCCATACTCCGTATTGTACCCCAAAGTGAACATCCACGTAAATCCTCTACCTGCATCGCAGCCATTCTAGTGATAACGGTCAATCGGCATGTTTCTGATACCTTGCCAGCTCGATGCTTGACAAGTGCATTGACAAAATCTATCAACCAACTGACAAACTTTGCACCTGTAAGGTCATGGGTATTGTTGCCACAGAAAATATCTACTTCTTCCAGATCTGGTGCAGCCAACCAGTCAACTTCCTCGTATCTCTTCTCTTGATTCAAGACATCAATCTGCATGAACCTGCTATCAACCTGAATATTGGACCAAATTCCTGCAAGACTGTCTAATTCTCCAAGGACCCACTGAACTCCCGGTTTATAATTTTGACAAGCCTTCGAGGGCTGCAATTCAGGAACCCGCAACAGAACTGCATCATTGTATTTTCCAATTAGAGTCCATCCTTTGACCGAAGAAACACCTTTCGAAGGGGCATTAATAAGCAAAACCAATCCGCCAGGTGTTGTTATCTTCTCCCAAAACTTCCAAGAACTATTTTCAACTCTTCCATTTTCAAGATCAACAATAATCAAGTCGGCAGCATATTGTCGTAGCAAACCCCTGGAAAGATCAGTTTTGTTCATACTTTTCTGATCAAGATGCTGAAAGCGAACTATAATTTTAGTGCTATCAAATGTTGTTAACAGCTCGTTGGTGCATGATTCATTGTCTCCGATCAGCCAATACTCGCTGGAAGAATTGACCTTGCTCATACACTCCCTGAATTTATTGAATATTGTTTGTTCGGGGCTTTTCTTGCCTGTAAATTCGACAATCCGACAATTGCGTACAGGATCATTTCCTAATATGGAAGCATACAGTGATTCATATGAAATCCTGCCATTATCCATTTGTTCAGGTTGTGCAATGGTTGTCATATTTTTTTTCTGCCAAGCAATCTGGTGCTTGTTTGATTCGAGTTCGGATAAATATTTGTGGGTTTTGGAACTGGAATAATTATCAATATACAGCGTGAGTTTGCCTGTGGCTCCATCATAGAAGCTAAGCCGGCCACTGGAATTCTCACCCATCGGTACAGCTCTATGACCAAATGCATCAATCTGGATTGGGTCGTCCCAGGGCAAATCAACCACGCATCTCATGTCGGGGGATGTGGGAGGGGTTATGAATGTTGCTCGCTCAATGCGTTTGGGCATTGAGAATATATCAATACAAATCATCAGGTTGTGTAGCAGGGATTGCAACCCTCCATCCAATTGGTTGGGAGGAAATACAAACCCATCTTCCCGACCAAGTTTCCAAAAATCCTTTTCTACCTCAATATCAATTATCAGCCCTCCATTGTGACCCTGTGAATGAACTTTTTTTACACACTGGAAATTGGGACCATATTCAAATGCGTCCCCCAAGATGGCTGATGATCTCTCGTAAAAATCTTCTCCTGTAGGGTAGGGGCATGAATCGTATTGTGAAAGATCAATTTCGGCAAAATTCATTTTGGTCTCTTCGAGGGGTTGGGGATCAATCAATTTTACCTTGCCACGGCAGTGGACGATGCTATTGGCATCAGGTTCAAATGACATGGTTGAGATTGTGAATTCAAACTCATCATCAACTTCATCGAGTGGTAACAGTTGAGTAAGCAACCGAACTGGAGTGTCTGGAATAGGACAGGGTTTAAGAAATTCAATCATCTCAAAGAATGCAGGCTTTCCTCCGATTGCCTCAAGTATCAACTCGATATATCCGGCTGCTGGTATGATTGCTACACCTTGGGCTTTGTGGTCCAACAACCAAGGTAAATTCCTGCTTGATAGCTGGTTCTCGAACAAGGGATGATCGCATTGGATACGACGACCCACAAGCGGACCATCTACAGAAGGTCCTCGTTTGAGGGTAAATTCATCATCTTTGAATCGATCAATGTTTCGCATACCTGCCAGAGGGTAGGGCGGGAGAAGTTCCGTTAAGGGTCTTGGCCTTGGATATTGTGCATCAAAATCCAGATTTATACCTGACATATAGAGACGTCCTAGCATCCGACCAAAATCAGTACGGGAATCACCATCCCTTACGAAAGAAGGGATGGAATCAACATGTGGGCTTGAAGAACCCAGACATTGGGCAATAACTGGTTGGAGGGACGAATGAGGTGCTATTTCAAGTATACAACGTGGACCATACATGCCAACTGCTGTGGCCATGGCAGCAGAAAATTGAACTTTTTCTCGTATGTTGGACCACCAGTATTCACTGTTTAGGGTGGTTGCTACATCACCAGTTACCGACGATATCATTGGCAATTCGAAATTAAATGATCGCCTGTCAAGAAACGATAATTGTTCCAACACATCATTTTTGATTTTATCCATAGCAATGGAATGGAATGCTATATTACCAGGTAAGAGTCCATGCAGGATGTTACGTGAGTCAAGTTCGTCCATGAGTGGACGCAAATTTGATTCCAAACCACAGATAACCGTATTTGCAGGTGAGTTTTCGCATGCAATCTCAAATGTCATATGTTCATCATCCGCGGGACGGAAACCAACATCCATCTCTTTGAATAACGCTTCGACCCCTGCAAGGTCAAGACTAATTGACAGCAAGCGACCTGAATGAGCTGTTCGTTGCTGCAAAGACGAGCGTGCATAGACCAGATGAGTTGCATCTTCAAGGGACAAGGCACCAGTGGCATAGGCCGCTGCTACCTCACCAGAACTGTGCCCAATGACACAGTCAGGATAAACTCCCCAAGTCTTGAGTAATTCCAGAATGGAACATTGCAACAAGAAAGTCACAGGTTGCGCCAGTTTGCACTCATCAAGATGCGCCTGTTTAGCATTGAAACAGGCATCACGAAGGGAAAAACTCGAATGGGTTCTCCATATATCATCAATGGCATCAATTACCCGCTTGAAAACGGGGTTTGCATCATAAAGCTCCCTTCCGCAACCTTTCCATTGGGCTCCCTGACCTGTAAATACCATGACCAACCGATCATTGTTCTCATCTACCATCGAAGTCGGGTGATTATCTGGAAATGTATCAAGTGCTTCAATCAACTCCTGGTGATTGTTCACTGTAAATGCCGTTCGGCAAGCAAAATGTGTTCGACGAGTACTTAGGTTGCCTGCAAGAGTGTAAAGATCAGGACAAGATTTGTAAATTGAATTACGCAAGTCGCTTACTAACGAAGTGAGTGATTCCGAGTTGCGTGCGGAAACCGGTATCATTACAGTATTGGTAGGAGCCAGTGGAATTGACCATTGCCTTGGTTTATTGGGTCTGTATTCGCTTATAACGCAATGTCCATTCGCTCCACCAAACCCAAATGAATTAATGCCAAAAACAGTACCTCGTTCTGGAAAATCTTCGCACTCGGTCTGTACAACCATGGGACAACTATGAAAATCTATGGCTGGATTTCGTATTACATAATTATGTGAAGTCGGTGCAAAGGTCCGATGCTTCATCATTAGAATAACCTTCAACAAGGCCCCATGAAAAGCAGCAGCTTCCATATGACCTATATTACTCTTGACACTTGATACACGGAGGGGTGCTGCCCGGTCCTGACCTCCATAGGCTTCAGCAATTGCATTTCCCTCTATTGCATCACCAACTTCCGTTCCTGTGGCATGCGCCTCGATATAATCAAATTCAACGAGTTTCCGTCCTGCCCGAATTGCAGCCTCACGCATCAAGTATTTCTGGGAATGTATTGTCGGCGCCGTGATGGTACGACCAGGCGCCATTCCCATGGACTCATCAGCCGAACCTGCCGTGTTCAGTGTTGTAGACTCTATGACGGCATAAATTTCATCACCGTCATTTTCAGCAACCGAAAGCGGTTTAATGGCATAAACAAATGCTCCTTCGGATCGCATGTAACCATTGGCTTCAGCATCGAAAGATCGACAGGCCCCGTCCGGACTAATGATACCCATCTGACTGAAACTGCAACTCAATCTTGCAGTTCCAAGATAGTTCACGGCACAGACCAGTGCCTTTTCACAATCTCCTATTCGGATCGCATTCATTGCTGTGTGAAGTGCACTCAATCCGGCCGAACATGCTGTACAGCATGTCATTGACGTACCCATAAGATTGAAATGATAGGAAATGCGATTTGCCAACATGGCTAGGCTGCCTACTGGAACTGTATATTCTGAAACGCCATACAATTCGCGATAATTGGCCACTGCAGGTGTCTGAGAACCCACGAAAACGCCGGTCTTGCTGTTATGCAATTCATTCAAGGTCCAACCGGCATGCTCTATGGCCTGCCACGAATTTGTCAGAAGCATACGGGTCTGGCCGTCTAGATTCATGAATTCATTATAGGAGATACCGAAGAACTTGTGGTCCAGAAGGCCCTCATCTCCATCTAGAACATGGCCTTCATATTGTGAAATTATCCGGTTTGGACCGAAATACCCTCCAATAGGCAGGTATCCTCTGCCATACCGATCCTTGATTGGATTCTGAATAAATGAACGATCACAAAGCAACTTCCAGAAATCCTCATCATTCCTTATTCCACCCGGCATTTGATAGGCATATCCAACAACTGCAACCTTTAGATCATCATGTCGTTCAAGCATTAATAGAACTCCAAATTTACTTATACATCAGAAAATTAACATTTCATGGGATTATGCCACTTTTTTAATATTCTCAAAATTCCTTGCTGTCAGTACTAATGAAAGATATTGCCCAATTATGTGGAAGTGGATTGAAGGAACTTTTCATAGATACAAAATGTGACTATTTGATGTTGATAATGCACAAATTATGATTTTACGAATTTCGACTCCGGAAATCCTTACATACTTATTTCATAATTTGCTACATTGAAATCAATTCGTTTCAAACTAATTTTTATGACTATAAAGCGCTCTTTTCCAATGAGGAGAAATCATGGCTGAGTTATCTAATCAGTTAGCCCCACTTGATCCGGTATGGACCCGTCTTCGTGATGAAGCCTCGGAAATTACTTCTAGGGAACCCGTTCTGTCAGCATTGGTCTATTCTGGTATCCTACATCATGAATCTCTTGAAAAAGCCTTGGCTTTTCGTTTTTCCATTAAAATGGCCTCACTTGAAATGTCGGAGCAACTCCTCAGGGATATTGCCGATGAGGCCCTTAACGATGATCCGGGAATTGGACGTTCAGCACGGGCTGACATTATTGCTGTATTTGACAGGGATCCTGCCTGTCAGGCCTTTTATCAGCCATTGCTTTTTTTCAAGGGTTTCCAAGCCTTGCAATGTTATAGAATTGGCAGGTGGTTGTGGGAAAATAATCGCAAGGATCTAGCCTATTTCATCCAGATGAGAACCTCTGAGGTTTTTGGTGTCGATATCCATCCCGGTGCAGTTATCGGTCATGGCATATTGATTGATCATGCACACTCAATCGTGATTGGTGAAACTGCTGTTGTTGGGAACAACGTTTCCATGCTTCATTCGGTAACTTTGGGCGGAACAGGCAAGGAAGAGGGTGATCGGCATCCCAAAGTGGGCAAAGGTGTATTGCTCGGAGCAGGAGCTAAAATACTGGGAAACATTACCATAGGTAATTGTGCCCGGATAGCAGCGGGTTCGGTGGTTCTGGAAGATGTACCCGGATGTAAGACAGTTGCCGGGATACCGGCAAAAATAGTTGGTGATGCGGGCTGCTCAGAACCATCCAAAACTATGGTTCAATACTTTCATCCCAGCGCTTGAAGCCAACTAAATTAATCCAGATTCAGTAAAACTGAAATAGGGTTTTCCAACAGATCAACGATTGCGCCTAATAGTTGGGCACCGAGTGCACCATCAATTATTCGGTGATCAACGGATAAGGTTAGGGACATCAGGGTTTTGATCTCTATTTCATTAGAAGGTCTGACAACCGGTTTTCTTTTTCCTGTACCAACGGCCAATATGGAAGCATGCGGAGGATTGATTATGGCATCAAAATTTTCAATACCGAACATTCCTAGATTTGAAACGGTGATGGTACCACCGATATATTCAGTTGGTTGTAGTTTTCGTTGCCTTGCGCGCTCAGCCAAATCCTTCATTTCATTTGAAATTTCCGTAAGCGATTTTTTGTTTGCATCCTTTATCACCGGTGTGATCAAGCCATCATCGATTGATACTGCTACTGCCACATCACAGGACTTAAGCTGTAGAACATTGCCAGCAGCCCAAACGGTATTGGCCAGGGGAACAAGTTCCAAGGCCTTGGCTACAGCTGAAATAATGAAATCATTGATCGAAACCTTTTTACCTTTCTTGGCAAGAAATGAATTTACCTTTG
>CAZHIL010000392.1:0-2051 GCA_964532985.1 uncultured Albidovulum sp.
ATTGAGAAATGCCCAAAACCGTTCTGATGCCTTAATGCGGGAAAATGGTCACTATTAGTGATTATTGGGGAGAAAATATGCAGACCACTCCCTTATTTTGGAATGAACTATTTTTCATGTCTTGACAATTGATCAGCCTAAAAGTTTGGATTTTTGAAATATGTCTGGGACTGGTCGGCCACCCGTTTCTGGAATTTGTCATGGTACAGGGTCCTGCTGGTTGCCTTTTGCCTGGAAGGTGCAAGCAGGCAGTCAAAACCCATTTACCGATAGAGTCTGCCATGGATCTCGTGCATGCCGGTCTTGATCCGTCATTCTTCCCTGAGGGCCAGAACATTGGCCTTTTTCCTTCCTGATTGAGTGTCTTCTTCCTTCCCTAGGTGAATTTGATCATTTCGGCGGTTTCCGAGGGTAGCCAGTGAGTGGGATTCTGGCCATGGAGCAGTTGGACCTTGGCGTATTCGGCGAGTATTTGCAATTATTCGACCTCCTTCGGACCGGAGAGACCCTCCCGATATGCCCGATGACACACTGTCTTGGCTTTACCTCTTCATTGCGGTAGCTTTGGACGATCTGGACGGAAGTCTTGTTGGTTAGTGGCGATCTCTTGGTCGAACGAACATCATGGTATCTTTTTCTTGAGTAGGCCGTATGTTTTTGCCAATTGCAAGTAAATATATAATTAGGCTCTACAAACTGCTAGTTAGGATGGCCAACAACAGAAAACCAGATGGAATGAGGGGGGCAGGAAAAGGGAAAGAGGCTAAGTCAGGACAAAAGTGTCAAAGTCGAGAGTAAACAAAATATACTTCGATAGATTTCCACAGGGTTTGATCTGCCTTCAGGTTCTTCCGAATAGTCTCTCGATATCTGCCAGTTTCATTTCGATGTAGGTTGGTCTTCCGTGGTTGCACTGGCCCGAATGTGGTGTATTTTCCATTTCTCGCAACAATTCATTCATTTCTGGTATGGTCAGCGTTCTACCAGCCCGAATGGAACCATGACAAGACATTCTGCTGATAACCTCGTTTATCTTTTGTTCAACGATATTTGTACTGTGTCCCTCAATTAGCCCTTCGAGAATGTCCTGAAGCAGGGACTTGACATCCGGGTTTCCAAGCAGGGAAGGAATTTCCCTAATACAAATCGCTCCCTGTCCAAATTCCTCAACAACCAAACCCAATTGAGCCAATTCATCTTTGATTTCGATTATCAATTCAACCTCGGAAGTAGAGAATTCTATTATTTCCGGAACAAGTAGTCTTTTTGTTTCCGATTTTTTCCCGGCAAATTGCTTTTTCAATTTTTCATAGACCAATCTTTCATGAGCTGCATGCTGATCAACAACGATTATTCCATTCTGGGTTTGGGAAACTATGAATTTCTTGTGGAACTGGGCTATCGCAGCTCCTAGGGGATACCGGTAATCACTTTCCGATTCTCCCGTTGAACTTGCAATTGAAGGTAGTGCATTTTCCAGCCAGGGTAGAAACTCATCCAGTGTATTCATGCCATCACTTACAGAATCGTCCCCTTCCACTGAAATCGTCCTGCTTTCAGTAGTTACTTGACCCTGCCGGTAATTGTACAATCCTGATCTGGCTTTTCCCAATAATTGGGAAGATATGGCTGGTGCCGATCGATGCCCCTCCCTCCGAAGCCCCTCATGAATTGACTTCACGATCAGGGCGCGGATCAATCCCGGGTTTCGAAATCTGACTTCGGCCTTTGTAGGGTGGACATTGACATCAACCAGTTCAGCAGGATACGTTAGGTATAGAACGACGAGGGGGTATTTGTTTTTAGCCAGATGGTCGACATAAGCTCCTCTCAAAGCACCTTGTAACAACCTGTCTTTTACCGGACGGCTATTTACAAAAAGGAATTGACTATTCGATATCCCTTTTGTGAAGGTGGGCAGGGAACAAAATCCAACTATTTCCGCTTCTTCAATCTGGTGATTTACCATAAAGGAGTTTTCAGCGAATCCCTTGTCAAGCAATCGATTGAGGCGTTCTTTTGTCGGCAGTTTCTCTACACCAGGATGAGGT
>CAZHIL010000393.1:0-6441 GCA_964532985.1 uncultured Albidovulum sp.
GCCGTTGGTACAGTATTTGGTGATCAAATGGAATTGATCGAAGGATTGCAATTGCCCTTTCTGAAGGTCAAAACCTCTTGGTTGTATCATTTGGCAAAATCAATCAACCTGACTCCAAGCCTTTATTTGGAAGCTGGAGCAATTCACGGCACGGTGCTCTGCAAGGAAGATCAAACCCTGGTTTACATGGAAGATGTCGGCCGCCACAATGCCGTTGACAAAATTAATGGGTGGATGAAATCCAGGGAAATTCAACCTGAAGACAAATTGATTTACACCACTGGAAGGTTAACTTCGGAAATGATCCTGAAAACTGCCCTCATGGGTATTCCGGTCTTGGTTTCAAGATCCGGTTTTACGGCATGGGGAGTGGAAATTGCAAGAAAGGTCAATCTTACACTCATAGGAAGAATGAGAGGCAAGAGGTTTATTTGCCTAGCAGGAGAGGAGCGGTTGGAAAGAAACATATTACCAGACAAGATTGGGGATGAAGAGAGGAAGCATCAAAGGAAAGGTGCCAAAGCTGATTGATGCCTAGTATCATGGATACCTGTTAATGACCTTCTCCACGGAACAGAACACTTCTATCGCGGGTGTGATATTGGCTGGTGGATTGGCAACCAGAATGGGAGGTGGGGATAAGACCCAAAAAGTCATCGGAAACAGGAAGATTCTCAATATTGTTATCGAGAGAATCAGCCCTCAGGTATCCGAGTTGGCATTAAATACAAATAATGATCCATCTCATTACTCTGAATTGGGTTTGCCATTGCTATCAGATGCTTTTGAAGAAAGGTATGGTCCCCTGGCCGGTATACTCGCCGGTATGGACTGGGCTCATAATGAGGGCTTTGGGCTTGTGGTAACCATCGCTGGTGATACTCCGTTCTTCCCTGATGATCTGGTTTTTAGGTTGTTGACCCAACATTTGGACAGCAATGCATGTATCATATTGGCTGCTACCAGGGATCAGGAAACAGATAAATTATATAGACATCCCACTTTTGGGCTTTGGTCAGTCGATCTAAGGCATGATTTAAGAGAAAATCTAAAAAAGGGAGTACGAAAAATCGTACAATGGACCGATCAACACAATGCTGAATTCGTGGAGTTTCAGACTGGAAAAATGGATCCTTTTTTCAATATCAATACGCCAAGCGATCTTGTGGAGGCCGAAAAAATTATGCGGTATTGCGAATGAACATTCTTGGAATTGCCGGGTGGAAGAACTCGGGTAAAACCACTCTGGTAAGTTCCCTAATTACCGAATTGACAAACCGGAACCTTCGGGTTTCCACCCTCAAGCATGCCCATCACGATTTTGACATTGACCAACCTGGTACTGATAGTTACAAGCATCGAAAAGCCGGTGCACAAGAGGTACTAATAGTATCATCAAGGCGTTGGGCCCTAATCCATGAAGAAACAGAGGTCAGCAAACCTGATTTAACGACAATGCTGGACAAGCTTGAGGATACGGACCTAGTGCTTGTAGAAGGCTTCAAGAGTCTTTCTTTTCCAAAGTTGGAAATCCGGAGGGAAGATTCATCAGGTCCTGATCTTGCACCAAATGACAAGAATATAATTGCTATAGTTTCTGACAGGCCTGTAACTGAACAAAATATGCCAGCATTTGACCTTGACGATATCAAGGGAATCGCTGAATTTGTCATGAAAACGTTTGGTCTTCGTTAGTGATAATGATTCAACTTGATGTACAATAATTGATCAAATGAATACTGAAACTTCTGATCCAGATTGCTTTGCCTTGCCACCCGGGGTGGATTGGCTCCCGGTCAATGATGCCATAAGCAGGATTTTATCCAGTTTTACCCCACTGGGCCAATCTGAAGAAATTACTTTGAACAAGGCAGTTGGAAGGGTCTTGGCCAAACAGGTTACCGCCCTGAGAATCAACCCACCATTGACTAATTCAGCTGTGGATGGTTATGGGTTTGCCTTTGACTCTTTAACCAGACATCATGTACTGGAACTTGTAAGTGGTTATGCAGCACCCGGCTCGATACTGGATAAGCCAGTACCATTTGGGAAAGCCATAAAGATACTTACTGGTGCTCCTTTACCCGAGGGTGTGGACACGGTACATCTGCAAGAGTACTCTCAAATCGATTCCAACCGACTTCATTTCAAATCAAGACCAAAAAAGGGAGCCAATACCCGATTGGCTGGCGAAGATATCAAGGTTGGAGATCAGTTGTTTGCCAAAGGTCACAAAATCAGAACCAATGATCTGGCCAGCCTGGTTTCATCAGGAGCGGACAAAATAAACGTCTACGCCAAACTCCGTGTGGGCGTTTTGTCCACAGGTAATGAATTGTGGGAAAATGGCATGGCTGTAGATAATGCAACAGTTTTTGATGCCAATAGACCCATGCTTTTGTCCCTGATACACAAGATGGGATTTATTCCTGTTGATCTCGGTATGGTTGGGGATGACAGGGAAGAAGTTCGCAACAAGCTGAATCAGGGGGCATCTTGTTCCGATATTATCCTGACTTCCGGTGGGGCTTCCTCGGGCATGGAGGATTTTGTTTCCGATTTATTGTCGAGGGAAGGGGAACTCAACTTCTGGCGAATCGCTGTGAAACCAGGTCGACCACTGGCCCTTTCAAGATGGCAGGATACCCATATTTTTGGACTTCCCGGCAATCCCATTGCGGCCTTTGTTTGTTCTCTGGTTTTTGCTCATCCGGCCATGCGGATACTGTCAGGTGAATCATGGAAACCACTAGTGGGTTACATGGTTCCAGCAGCATTTCAGAAACGCAAAAAGGCCGGTCGCAGGGAATACCTTCGTGCCAGAATGAACGATGAAGGCTTGGCTGAGGTCTTTCCATCGGAAGGATCGGGGTTGACCACCAGTTTGTCCTGGTCGGAAGGTCTGGTCGAATTGGGAGAGGACACTCTATCGGTTGATAGGGGGGACCTGGTCAAATATTATCCCTACAGCAGTTTTTGGATATAGTTAGGAAACTGCAATCAACCGGTATTGAAAACCTGGCCAAGCAATAAAAAGGCCAGAAAGGTCCTGGTTTGTGCCAGTTCCCTGATTTCATCATCACTGAGTTGTGGTATAACCTTGGAAATAAACTCCTCCATCTGCTTGTTGAAGGTGTTGGCAAGACTTTCAAAATTGCTGTTTTCGGCCAAAATGCTGGAGACCTTGTCGATTTCGACAAACGTTCCGGTCCCACCAAGGGATGAAACCATGCCTACGGCACTATCTGCAGCAAATCGCCTCCAGGTGGTGAGCAGGCCCATATCAATTTCCAGATCATCCATTATCAAATCATAATCGGCCAAGGTAATCAGGAGTTCATGGGAATTCCGTAGCAGGTGGTCCAGGGATTCAATCTTGATTGCTGTCTCAATTGCGTCATAACCCTCTGAATCATTCTCATCATTGGGCATGTTGAAGGCCCTGATCAGTGTTTTCGTGTCAATGTCCCATTCATCAAGCCTGCTTGTCTCCCCCTTGACTTCATCGCTGGTCTTGGGAAGGCTGAAAGTGGTGTCATTTATTTCTCCGGCCGGTTCATCGTATTCCGGCTCCTGATGAATTTCCAGACTTTTGATGGGTACAGGCGGGCTGTCTGCCGGAATATTCATGAACCGTTCGCTTTCACCGAAGGAAATATAATCAATTTCATCCTTCAGCTTGGCAATCTTCTTTTTCAACTCATTGTACCGTTCGCGATTTTGAACTGCCATCAAATACAATCCGGCCACCAACCAGAAAAAAAGTATTGGAATCAGTCCGATAATCAATGGGGCTGCACCCCTGTTATTCTGGGAGGTCTCCACTAATCCACCACCACGGCTTACTTCAAAGAAAAACAATATCCACAGAATGGTTGCTAGCAAAGCACATCCATAGGCAATGATATTGCGGATGGGAATCTTGTTTTTCCCGCCTGCCAATGTGTATTTATCGCTTCCTAAAATTTTTGTTCTCCCTAGGTATAACTTACCTTCAGAACAGTATAATACCGTTCTCCATTGGGCGCCTTCACGGTAACACTATCACCCTCATCCTTTCCTATCAGAGCCCTACCAAGAGCAGTCCGAACATTTAATTTGCCTTTTTCAAGATTCGCTTCCGGTTCACCAACAATCTGGTAGGTTACTTCCTCTCCGGATTCTTCATCTTCAAGGCTAACGGTGGCACCAAATTTTATTGATCCGTTCAACTGGGTAACATCAATAATCTCTGCCCTAGAAAGAATGTTCTTTAGGTAGGAAATTCGGGCTTCAATCAAACCCTGTTTTTCCTTGGCAGAATGGTACTCGGCATTTTCACTCAGATCTCCCAAGGCCCTAGCATCGGCTATAGCCTTGATAATCTGAGGTCGGTCTATCGAAACAAGTTTTTTCAAATCATCCTCGACATTGGTAACGCCGTTTTTGGTAATAAATATCCTGTCCATAAATTTGCTTTTTTGAATATCAGATTAAGTAGAGGTTACTTCTTCATTCGAAGAAATTAAACCTGGAAGTCAAATGTAATTCACTAATTGACCGAAATAATTTAGGAATTTAATCAGCAACAATCTATTTGCAACAGTTAAATCGGAGACTAAACAAAGGGCAAATAAATTTTTCGGTTACTCTACAATTATACAACCCGGATGAATAAACAGTTGCAAAAAGTCAACGAGGATAGGGGTTTCAAAGATTGAGTCCTAAATCAATTGAATGGTAACAAAGAAATTTGAAATGTGTTGGCCTGATTCTGTAAATGTGCTGGATAATTCAGGACAGGTTTGTATTTTTACATCATTAAAGGTCAAACAATATGGTTCGGTTCATTACCGTTCCATTCGGGAAATGAAATATGGCTGAAATCGAACGTGAAATAATGGAATTTGATGTCGTCATTGTTGGCGCAGGACCAGCTGGTCTTTCTGCTGCAATCAGGCTCAAGCAAAATAACCCGGAATTGGAAGTCTGTGTATTGGAAAAGGGTGCTGAGGTCGGGTCCCACATTTTGTCCGGTGCCGTACTGGACCCCATAGGATTAAACACCCTGATTCCCGATTGGAAAAAACGAAATGCACCCCTAAATGTTCCTGTAACCGAGGATAACTTCTATGTTCTTGGGGAGGGTGGGCAAATCAGAATTCCGAACTGGTCCATGCCACCACTCATGAACAACCATGGGAACTATATCGTTTCGATGGCTAATATTTGCCGTTGGATGGCCGAGCAGGCAGAAGAACTGGAAGTTGAAGTATATCCCGGCATGGCCTGTTCGGAACTAGTATTTGATGGTGATGACAGGGTTGCTGGAGTCGTAGCAGGTGAGTTTGGCAAACAACCTGATGGCACACCCGGGGATAACTATGAACCGGGAATAGAGGTCAAGGGCAGGTTTCTATTTCTGTGTGAAGGAGCCCGGGGATCATTAACCAAGCAGGTTATCGAAAAATACAGGCTGGACAAGGATTCAGATTTTCCAAAATTTGGACTTGGCATGAAGGAGATTTGGGAAATTGACCCCGAAAAGCACAAGCCGGGAAGTGTAACACATACAGCCGGATGGCCCCTCAATTCTAAAACAGGGGGAGGATCGTTTCTTTATCATATGGAAAAAAACCAGATCAGCCTCGGCTTTGTTGTCCATCTGAACTATACCAACCCCTACATCTATCCCTATATGGAGTTTCAAAGGTTCAAGCATCATCATTTGGTGAGTTCCCTGCTGGAGGGTGGCAAGCGCATTGCCTACGGTGCCAGAGCCATAACCGAAGGTGGTTGGCAGTCAATTCCCAAGACCACTTTTCCCGGGGGTGTATTGGTAGGTTGTTCAGCAGGTTTGGTCAATGTGCCAAGAATCAAGGGAAACCACAACGCCATGTTGAGCGGTATATTCGCTGCGGATGCCGCAACCGAGGCTCTTGAAAAGGGATCGAGTGAACAGGAATTGGTTGTCTATGAACAAAAATTGCGGAACGGCCCCATTAGCAAGGATCTGAAGAAAGTCAAAAATGTGAAACCATTGTGGTCACGCTATGGTCTTTATGGCTCTCTCGCCTTTGGAGCAGTTGATATGTGGTGTTCAACACTTTTTGGGGGAAGCCCCCTTGGTACCCTGAAACATGGAAAATCTGATGCAGAAAGCACCGAATCGGCCAGCAAGCACAAGGAAATTGAATATCCCAAACCAGACGGTAAGATCAGTTTTGACCGCCTTACCAATGTCAGCTATTCGGGAACCAATCATGAAGAGGGGCAGCCTGTTCACCTGCACTTGGCTGATCCGACCATTCCTATAAGTGTCAACCTGCCGAATTACTCTGAACCGGCACAAAGATACTGTCCGGCGGGAGTTTATGAAGTTCTTGAAAACAGTGATGGGGGCAAGGAGTTCAAAATCAATTACCAAAACTGCGTGCATTGCAAAACCTGTGATATCAAGGA
>CAZHIL010000394.1:0-6914 GCA_964532985.1 uncultured Albidovulum sp.
AACGAGTGCAGTACCAAGCCCACCAACCATGGCCTGACCTTCTCCACCAATATTGAACATTCTGGCATGGAAGGCTACAGCAACGGCCAATCCGGTAAAAATGAAATTCGTGGCATAATATAAGGTATAGCCAAGCCCGTAAGCTGAGCCGAGAGAACCATTGATTATGATTTGCATTGCTCGGAAGGGGTTTTCGCCAATATAGACTACCACTAGTCCGGAAATCATGAAGGCAAGAAACAGGTTGATTAGCGGGATCAGTGCCAGATCGACCCATTTGGGTAAATTCTTCATGCTACCGATTCCATTGCTGGTTGTTCTCCGGAACCGTCCTCGATTCCTGCCATGAGCAATCCAAGTTCTGACTCATTGGTTTCTTCCGTTATGCGCTCGCCGATAATTTTTCCATCAAACAAGACCGCAACCCTGTCCGATAGTGAAAATATCTCATCCAGTTCAACACTTACGAGAAGTATGGCAACTCCCTTGTTTCGCAGGTCAATGATTTTTTGGTGAATAAATTCGATAGCTCCAATATCCACACCCCTGGTCGGCTGACCAACGATCAGTACCTTCGGGTGTTGTTCCAATTCTCGAGCCAGAACAATTTTTTGCTGATTTCCTCCGGAAAAGTTTTTGACCAGATTATTTGGGGTAGGGGGGCGGATATCAAACTTGGCCATTTCCTTACGGGCAATTTCACGGGTTTTTCCATTGTCCATCAATAGCCAGTTCTTATTGAATTCATCCTTGTGGTGATATCCGAACGCAATGTTTTCCCAGGCAAAAAAATCCAGGATCAAACCGAGTTTTTGCCGATCTTCGGGAACATGTGAAACACCATATTCCCGCTTTGATCTCGCATCCGACCCCTTGCCGAGCAAGGGAATTTCTTCACCATCAATTTTCATGGTACCAGTTGCAGGCGATATGCCTCCCAAGGCTTCAAGAAGTTCGGTCTGGCCATTGCCGGCAACGCCCGCAATGCCCAGTATTTCTCCCTTTCTTACATGAAATGATACATTCTTTAGGGCTGTTACGCCTCGTTTGTCCGTGACACTTAGGTTATGGACCTCCAGGGATTTGTTTCCCACTTCTGAGGTGTCCTTTTCAACCCTGAGCAAAACTGACCTACCAACCATTAATTCTGCTAACTCTTGCGGGTTGGTTTTACTTGTTTCTAGGGTGGCTGTCATTTCGCCCCGCCTCATGACACTTACAGTGTCAGTAACCGACATGATTTCCTTCAGTTTGTGGGTAATCAGGATTATGGTCTTGCCTTCTTTGGACAGGTTTCGCAGAATATTGAACAAATGATCGGCTTCGGCTGGGGTCAAAACCCCAGTTGGTTCATCCAAAATAAGTATGTCTGCCTGTCGATAAAGGGCTTTGAGTATTTCAACCCGTTGTTGATGTCCCACGGACAAGTCTTCAATCAGGGCGTCAGGGTCCACTTCGAGTGAATAGGTAGATGCCAAGTCAGAAAGAAGTACCCTTGCATTGTTTAGGGCGGGATTGATTAAAAAACTGTTTTCTGTACCCAGAATGACATTTTCCAGGACTGTAAAGTTTTCGACCAATTTGAAGTGTTGGTGAACCATACCGATACCAGCCTCGATTGCGACATGGCTATCGGTGATATTGATGTGCTCACCATTAATATAGATTTCTCCCGAGTCAGATTTGTAAAATCCATAGAGAATAGACATCAGGGTCGATTTACCGGCACCATTTTCACCAACAATGCCGTGGATTGATCCCTTGTTTACTTTCAGGTTTATATTTTTATTGGCCTGAACTGGACCAAAGGATTTCGAGATCCCCCTGAGTTCAATCATAGGTGCAGCACTGTCGTGCTGCACCTTTGTATCCATCACTGATACTCAAACAAAATTAGCTGGCCGGACAGCTGTCATCAATTGTGTAGTCGTGGACAACAGTGTCGCCATTGATGATTGAAGCCTTGGTAGCCTCGACCATTTCCAGTACTTCAGCTGAAATCAGGTCTTGATTGTTTTCATCCAAGGCATATCCGACACCATCTTCCTTGAGGCCAAGTACAACTATTGAGGTATTCAAATCCTCTCCTTCAGAGAAAGAATTGTAAACTGCCACGTCAACCCTTTTCAACATTGAAGTCAAAACGGAACCAGGATGTAGGTGATTTTGGTTGGCATCAACACCGATACCCAAGATACCAGCGTCTGCAGCTGCTTGCAGTACACCAACACCAGTTCCACCGGCAGCATGATAAACAACATCAGCTCCAGAAGCTATCTGAGCCTTGGTCAATTCACCACCTTTGACAGGATCGTTCCAGGCGGAAGGATCGTTACCGGTCATGTTTTGTATAACGTTGATATCGGGATTTGCAGCCTTGACACCCTGTACATAACCACAACCAAACCTACGAATTAGCGGAATGTCCATGCCGCCGACAAAACCGACTGTATTGGAAGCAGTGGTCATTCCAGCGATTAGACCCACCAGATAGGATCCCTCATGCTCCTTGAACACGATTGATTTTACATTGGGCTGATCAACGACAAAGTCGATAATGGCGAAATTGGTATCAGGAAAATCTGGAGCAACGTTGTCAAGAACACTGCCGAAAGCAAATCCAGTCATTACGATCGGATTACTTCCCCCTTCGGCCAATCTACGAAGAGCTTGTTCCCGTTGAGCTTCGGATTGAATTTCAATTTCTCTATACGATCCACCAGTCTCACTTTTCCATTTTTCGGCACCGTTCCAAGCACTCTCGTTGAAGGATTTATCGAACTTACCTCCGATATCAAAAACTATTGCAGGTTCTGCAAATAGATTAGCTCCCATGAACAATAGGGCAAGCAAGGAGGCGAATGTTCCCTTGATGATTTTCATTTTATTTCTCTCCTATAAGTAGAAACAACATTTAGATTCTAAATTGAATCTTATTTACCAAGTTATTTATTTGCAAAGAAAATAGGGATTTACAAACAAATAATGTCCTGAATACAGAACCTGTCTGAACCTGTGAAGTGCTGATTTGGGCTCATCTAAGATTTATATATTTTACATAATAGATTGTTTATCCAAACCTGTTTCAGTGCTAATGATAGTGATTGATTCAAGATGTCACCCCAACACGATGCCTTGTACATTTACATACCATTCATGACTTGAGCAGGACAAGGTAAAAGGCAATTCAGGGGGAGGCAATTACACGACAAGACTGTAAACTCTCCATTTTCCTTAAAAGTTGAAAAGGGGGACCTCATTTGCTACAGTTGTAGGAGTTTCCCTGTTACAAAAGTTTTGACAATTCACCCATCAATGATACTTTTTTTGAAACCCTGGTCTCAACTTCAATCAACAATACTGTGGTGTTGGTAAAACCCTACACCAATGTCAGAGTATTGACAGCAAGTCCAGCTAGTCTGAAAAAACGTAAAATCGGAAAGTACTGTGGAAAACTTAACAACGTTTCTTGAAGCGATAAATCTGCAGCAAAACTTGGCAAGTTTTAAATCCTGGTTCGACTCAACAATTCTGGTAATGGATAATCTCATCCAAGGGATTGTTTTAATTGTGGCAATAATGATTGGGTTGTTTCTGGGACCAAGGGTTCGCAAGACGATCAAAATTACAGAATCCTATCGAGCCAGGCATGCAATAATTTATCCCCTGATTACCCGTTTGTTGGCACTTTCCAACCATATAATCATCTTGGTGTTACTCTGGTTTATAGTGCTTATGACAGAAACCATTGTACAATATCAGAGTCAATTCATCATGCTGTTCGCAAGTCTGTTAACAGCGTGGGTAGTGATCCGATTCCTATCAGGAATTATTCAAAATCAATTCTTGGCACGTTTAGTCAGTTGGGTGACTTGGATTTTGGCTATTCTTATAGCATTTGATAAACTCGAACCTGTCACAACCATTCTTGATGACATTGCCATTAGTTTTGGCCAAATACACATCTCAGTATTGTCTGTATTCAAGGGTTTAATCCTCCTTGGAGTTTTGCTTTGGACAGTTCTCACAATTTTCAATTGGATTGAAAATCTAATCGTCAGGTCCGCATCCCTAACCCCTTCAGCCAAGGTACTAATTTCCAAACTTGCCAAAATTGGCCTTGTAACACTTGCTGTCCTCATCGTTATCAACAGCTTTGGTATAGATCTGACAGCACTGGCCGTCTTTGGAGGCGCCTTGGGAATTGGTATAGGACTTGGCTTACAAACGGTTGTATCGAATCTCGTCAGTGGAATTTTGCTTCTTTTAGACAAATCAATCAAACCCAATGATGTGATTACAGTAGGTCAAACATTTGGTTGGGTAGAAAAATTGGGTGTTCGATTTACCTCGGTTAGAACCAGGGATGGAATTGAGCATATCATACCCAATGAAGAGCTGATCAGTCAGAGGGTCGAAAGTTGGTCACATTCGGACCAATCTGTACGCTTGCGAATACCAGTAGGAATTTCCTACAGTTCTGATGTACGTCACGCAATGGAAATATGTGTTGCAGAGGCGGAAAAGGTAGAGAGGGTCAAGTCTGATCCAGCCCCCCGTTGCCTGTTCAGGGCTTTTGGAGAAAGCTCACTAAATTTGGAGATAAGGGTTTGGGTGGATGACATGACTCTTGGCCGTGGGTCAGTTATAAGTGAAATTCTTCTTCGGGTTTGGGACGAGTTCAGAAAACAGGGTATACAATTGCCCTACCCACAGAGAGACTTACATGTTAAGTCGATTGATACGTCAGTGATGTCACAAATCCAAAACCTGAAAGGGTAGAAAAATTCTGATATTGCTAATTTGACTGTCGAGGATACATTTGATTAACCAACTTGCCAACGCTAGGATCAATGCGGGGAGGGCTGACATAAAAAGGTTTTGGGGGTGGATGGTTTTGAACGGATTGACTTGATGAAATTATTGCCACCGAATGGGATGGATTGTATTTTGGGGTAAGGGATCTGAGCCCAAATTGTGCACCGATCTTTTCAGCATCAAATCCAATTACTGAAAGGTTTTCAGTTGCTGGAAGTTTGAGTGTATTCAGGGTTGTAACAAAGGGTTGGCCACTTGTACCCATTCGGGCAAAAAAATTATCCTTGACGGATTTGACTATTATCAGCAGTGGATCTTCATAGCCTAAAGCAAGAGCAGTGAATTTGTCGACCCCAATAGCGGGAATACCCAAGGATAGTGATAGACCTCTTGCTGCAGAAACTCCAACACGTATTCCATTGAAATTTCCGGGTCCGACACAGACCCCGATTACCTTCATCCGATCCCATGAAAGATTCTTGTCTTGAAACATCTCGTGAATAAGAGGAAATAACCTGTCATTACCCTTTTTCCTGGGTTCCTCACCTTGAAATATCAACTTATCATTTTGAAGGATTGTTACCCCGAGATGGGTATCAGAGGTATCGATCCCGATTACGAGATCACGCTTACATGACTGGTCGGACTTCAACGACTTCTGGAATGTAATGTCTAAGCAGGTTTTCGATACCCATTTTCAGGGTAATCGTGGATGAAGGACAACCGGCACAAGCCCCCTTCATATGAAGATACACCACACCTCTTTCGAAACCATAAAATGTAATATCCCCACCATCCTGAGCAACAGCAGGTCTGACCCTGGTATCAAGCAATTCCTTGATTTGTTTGATTATTGGTGCATCCGGTGAATCTGGGTCCTCCTCCTGGACAGAGTTTTCCTTTTGTGAATATTCCATCACGGGATATCCAGCTTGGAAATGTTCCATAATCGTTCCCAAAATTGCCGGTTTTATATGCTCCCAATGTATTGAGTCCCCCTTGGAGATGGAAATGAAATCACTACCATAGAAAACTCTTTCTACTCCCCTGATGGAAAAAAGCTTTCGAGCCAAACTGGAATGCTCGGCTGAATCCACATCAGGAAAATCCTCCGTCCCATTCGGTAATACATCTTCTCCGGGAAAAAATTTGAGGGTAGCTGGATTTGGTGTTGCTTCTGTTTGAATGAACATTGAAAGAAATCCATCTGGTTATCTGGAAGGTAATTTAAATATAATGAAATTCTTCTGTCTAGCAAGAGGAACAAATATTCCGAGATTTTCCCTTGATTCGAATTTCCGGAAGGTTGTTTTCCCCTTTTTTACTATTCAGACAGTGCTGGATCAGAAGCCGGAATGTCCTTAGTAAAATTTGTCCGGCACAGTACGTGTGTGTACAAACCAGAAATCTGGTTTTGGTTTACTACTATTTAAACCTGTTCAGAAAATGTTTTATCGCGGCTTCAACCAGTTTGGGAAATTCAGGATGTCGTTGTGGAAGATCACACCAGATTTCAGGGATACTGGCAAATTGTTGTTCCATTCCCGGTTGCAAATAAGGCTTGAGAAAAGAAAAATAGGGATCCTGATAGTTGAAACTTGAAGAGCCATCTGCAACCTTCTTCAATAACACATACCAGCAGGCAACTGATTTGATGCTACATTCCGGATTGATACCACGGTCAAAACAACCCTCAAGTGTAGGAAGCAGGAATTGCCTGAATTTACTGTATCCATCCATGGCAATTCGAGGTAGGCCATCGGCTATTTGCCAGTTTTGAAAACGTTTCTTGACAGAACGGGCATATGCCTTCAGGTCTATGGGACCATTCTGGTCTAACGTGGGAATGACTTCCTTTGCTAAAAATAAATCAAAAAAAGTACTTAGTTCCGGATCAATAACCGCCTTGTCATAGGTATCAAACCCCTTGAGTGCTGCCAAATGAACCAACCCCAGATGACTCCCATTCAATATTCTGATTTTTGCTTCCTCATAAGGTGAGACATCCTTTACAAAGGAAACCCCGGCCAACTCCAGTTCTGGTCGTTGACCCCTGAAGTCATCAGTAATTACCCATTGAATGAAATCCTCTGAAT
>CAZHIL010000395.1:0-2237 GCA_964532985.1 uncultured Albidovulum sp.
GTTGTTATGTGTCTGGTACTTTGGGCTATGCAACCTGAAGTATTCCTATCCTGGCGAAACATTTCCAATATTTTCAAGCAAACGGCTGCCAACGGGATGCTCTCCATCGGGATGTTTCTGGTCATACTTACTGCAGGTATCGATCTGTCGGTCGGGTCGGTTTTGGCATTAGGAATGATGACACTTGCAGTTTCCAATGCTTCAGGGGTTCCTTGGCCAATAGTTCTGTGTCTTTCGCCTGTGATGGGGATGCTGGCCGGTTTCGTGAATGGCGTAGGCATTACCAAACTAAGAATGCCACACCCCTTCATAATGACCTTGGGCATGTTGTTCATGGCTAGGGGTTTGGCCAATTTGATATCGGGTGGTGTGCCATATTCCGGACTTCCCGATCCTGTCAGGTTTCTGGGATCTGCTCAGATATATCTTGGTGAAATTGACGGCACCAGATATAACCTCCCGATTGTCTTTCTCTTCACCATATTCGTTTATTTGGTATTTTGGATTCTGCTTGAACATACTGTATTCGGGCGACGCGTATATGCCATTGGAGGAAATCCTGAAGCAGCCCGGGTGAGTGGCATTAATGTTGATCGAACCCTGATAATAGTCTACACGATTTGTGGCTTTATGGCTGGTGTTGCTGGACTGATTATGGCTGGCCGGACCAATTCGGGTTTCCCAAATGCCGGTCAAGGGATGGAACTTGAAGCAATAGCCGCAGTCATCATCGGAGGGGCAAGTTTTTTTGGAGGTCGTGGCCAGGTTTTGGGTATCTTTGGCGGGGTACTAATTATGGGACTGATCAGAAACGGGTTAAACCTTAATGATGTAAGTACCTTTTGGCAACAGATACTTATTGGAGGTATCATTGTTCTTGCAGTCTTCATTGATGTACTTCGAAGAGATTGGGGCACAAGAAGCTAGGGCTTGGGTGTGAATCTGATATTGCGGTATTTTAACCAAATCCCACCAACTTCATTTAGTTATAATTCAGCCCCAACTTGCCTTTGGTAAGTAAAATGTTTTTCCAGAAAACTTCTCGATCTAGGATCTTCTCATCAGGAGTTTTGATTGGCCGATGCTCAAGCAATGCAAAACGAAAATAGGAACGGCAGTAATCAAGGTCGTCCTTATCAGTAAGGTCAATCATGCCCTTGTTACCACCATGACCCGTTTCAATATAACACTTCCAACGTGACCATATGCCCTGATCGCCATATGCCGACCCTATGTAACGTTTATGAGAGTTGGTATCGGTAATAAGATAAATTCCCTTGACACTTTCCAAAGCTGTTTTCCAGTCTGTCCTGTCATTTTTGACCAAAACCTCAAGTTCCTCAAATGCAAGGTTTATTTCATCATAACCACAGAATGCTCGGCCTGAATAGGGTTCTCGCAATATTTCCTGTACTTCAAACTCGTGGTAATGTGGCAGCATTTTGGTCCTGGCATTACGGTTGCGATAGGAAGAGCGAATTTTCAAACGTCCAATAAATTCTTTTCCAAAATCCGATAACTCAACTTCATATTTTTTTCGATGGCGCTTTAATACTCTGAATACCCCACCAAAAAGCCAAATATCAGTCTCATGGTAAAATTGCATGAGTGAAAAAATGTAAGGTTGGTTAAAGTCATTTCTTTTATGTCTATACTCTTGCCAACCTTGCCATTCTTCTTTACTTCTTACCCACACTTCCAGAGGTTGTGAATTCTTGTTATACCTGGCAAAGTGGATTTTATATTCCCCTGGATTCTCGATAGGCCATATGTCCTTAAGCAAAATGGGCATTTCCAAACCTGTAAATTTGTATCAATAATTTGCCAAACATTAACTTTGGTTGACAAAATTCTCAAACCGGATTTCAATCAATGAGCAACATTGTATGAACGACAGCACTTAAATCATTAATTACAAGACATCAGTACTATTTCAATTTAAACCTGAATTGTGTTAACAATTGCTAATCAAAATATGATTTGTTTTTATTAGGGAGATTTTTATGAACCGAATTATTGGTTTAATCGCAGTCATTGCAACCGGCTTGTTGATGACTGCATCGAGTGTATCAGCACAGAAAATCGTCGTCAGCATGAAAGGTCCCGGTGCTGGTAATCCATTCTGGGCTGCTGTTCAAAGGGGAGCCGAGGAAAAAGCGGCTGAACTGGGTGTGGAAGTCGTTGTTTTAGCACCTCCCACTGAATCAGATGTACCTGCTCAAATTGCCCAGATTGAG
>CAZHIL010000396.1:0-12062 GCA_964532985.1 uncultured Albidovulum sp.
CGAGCAAGAAAAAACCGGACTGGTCAAAGAGGTCTTTTCCAGTGTTTCATCAAAATATGATATCATGAATGATACCATGTCCTTCGGCATTCACAGGGTGTGGAAGGATGCTTTGGTCGACTGGATGGCACCACAGGATAAAACCAGTTGTCTGGATTTGGCCGGGGGTACAGGTGATATTGCGAAGAGGATTCTTAAACGCAATGCTGGAGTGGATGTTCATGTTGTAGACCTGACACCGGGCATGATTTTTGAGGGTAGAAATAAAATTGGTCTTGGCAGTACCAATAAGCCTGTTTCATGGATTGTTGGTGACGGATTGCAACTTCCATTCAAGGACAACCAGTTTGATTATTGCACCATTGGTTTCGGGTTACGCAATTTTCGCAATTACACCAATGCCTTGAAGGAAATCTACCGGGTATTGAAGTTGGGTGGCAGACTGCTCGTTCTCGAATTCAGCAATGTGCCCAATGAAAGTCTCAGACAACTCTATGACAGCTATTCTTTCAAGGTAATTCCCAAGTTGGGGGGTATTATTGCAAGCGACGTGGACAGTTATCAGTATTTGGTTGAAAGCATCAGAAAGTTTCCGGGACAGGAAGAATTGAAAGAATTGATGACAGAAACCGGATTTGAAAATATCCGTTACCGCAATCTATCCTTTGGGGTCGTAGCCATTCATTCGGGATGGAAAATCTAGTCCATGCGTGGTCCGCATAAGATATTCCGCCTGATAAGGACAGGTGCGACATTCCAGAGAACAGGAGCAATGACAATTGCTTTGAATTTTCTGGACATCCATCCAAATTTAAGATTCCTGGCCCGCTTTCTAGGAATCCCTTTCCTGCCTTTCGGATTGAAAGGGAACAAGGATCTCCCTCCTGTAGCCAGAGCCCTGACGGCATTAGGACCTGCATATATCAAGTTTGGTCAAACTCTTTCGACCAGGCCCGATATTGTAGGTGTTGAATTGGCAGCGGAACTTCAGGTACTGCTTGATGGATTACCACCTTTTCCAAGGAAAATTGCCATAAAATCAATTGAATCCGAGCTTGGGGTTAAGGTAGATGAGATATTTTCCGATTTCAGTGAACCCATTGCTGCAGCATCCATTGCCCAGGTACACAAGGCAATACTGCGGGATTCGGGTAAACCGGTAGCAGTCAAGGTTCTGAGACCCAAAGTTGAGAGAGCCTTTCAACGGGATGTGGATGCATTTTACCTTGCTGCCTGGTTGATTAAATCACTTTCGCCAGCTTCTCGAAGGTTAAGACCCCATGCGGTTGTTGAACATTTTGAGGGGGTTGTATTAAGAGAATTGGATTTGCGCTTGGAAGCTTCTGCCGCTGATGAATTTGCTTCCACCACCAAAGAAGATGAAGGAATTATCGTCCCCAAGATTCATTGGGAATTTTCAAGCAAACATGTCCTAACCATGGACTGGGCTGAGGGGATAAATATCAACGATATTGAAGAATTGAGAAATGCCGGCCATGACCTTGAATCATTATCGACAAGATTAATCCAGCTTTTCCTCCAGCAGGCACTCAGAGATGGTTTTTTCCATGCCGATCAGCATCCTGGAAACCTTAAGGTTAACGAGCTGGGTGAAATCATTACCCTTGATTTCGGTATCATGGGTAGAATCAACACCTATACCAGAAGGGTCTATGCCGAAATACTCTATGGTTTCATCAATCAGGATTATCACAGGGTAGCCGAAGTGCATTTTGAAGCAGGTTATGTGCCACCCGATCAGGATTTGGATGATTTTGCCCAGGCCTTGAGATCTGTAACCGAACCCATTCTGGGCATGGATGCCAGCCATATTTCCATGGGCCGATTATTAAGTCACCTGTTTGAGGTAACCGAGCGATTTGGAATGGAAACACGTACCGAGTTGATCTTGCTGCAAAGAACAATGGTTGTCATCGAAGGCGTTGCCCGAAGCTTGAATCCAAAACTCAATATGTGGGACGCGTCAAAGCCTGTTGTTGAAGATTACATCCGCAAGCATGTCGGGCCGGTAGCAGTGTTCAAAGATACCATGAAGACAATCAAGATACTGTCAAATATACCCCCACAGCTTCCTGAACTACTGAATAAAATCTCAAACAATCTTGAATCCGTTGAACCTAATTCATCATTTTTTGAAACAAAAAGTGTGTTCGTAGGCGTTCTAATCGGTATTCTTGCTTCAATCCTGGGTGTTTACATACTTACAAATTGATGACAGACTCCAGCAAATTAATTTACAATGATCAACAATTCAGAAAGGGTAGATTTTGACCGAAATTAACAAAACCGTTTTGCTAACTGGTGCAGCAGGTGATATCGGAACACGGCTCCGCCCTCTCCTTTTATCACGTTATTCGCGTATCATACTTAGCGATTTGCAGGAAATTACCGATCTTGCAGATAGAGAATCATTTCAAAAAGGTGATCTCGTGGATAAAAATGCCATGGATGAAATCTGTAAGGGGGTAGATGCCATTGTTCATTTGGGAGGACAATCTGTTGAGGGTGATTGGGATACGGTAAATCACTGCAACATACAGGGTATGTTTACCCTGATGGAAGCAGCACGCCAGGCTGGTGTAGAGCGTTTGGTCTTTGCCTCTTCCAACCATGCCATCGGAATGTATTCCCGTAATCGACGTATTTGTGTTGATTCCAAGGTCAGGCCGGATTCCCGTTATGGACTTTCCAAGGCCTTTGGTGAGGCCTTATGTTCCCTTTATGCCGACAAGCATGGAATGAGGTGTTTATCAATCAGGATAGGTAATGTAGCAGATAAACCCTTGGATTTACGACGCCTTTCCATGTGGATACATATCGAGGATCTGTTTCAGTTGATACGAATTGGGTTGGAACACCCCGACCTGCACAATGAAATCGTCTTTGGCTGTTCCCAGAATGACAGGAGTTTCTGGGACAATGGACCTGCCTTTCGTCTGGGGTATCGGCCAAGGCACAAGGCTGAAGATCATGTGGTCCATGCCATGACCAACCAAAAGGAAACCGGACCTGATGCGATTGGGGATAATTTCCAGGGAGGAACTTTCAGCAGTGCTGAATTTGATGGTGACCTGGACAGAATCCGTTGGTCCTGATCAGGCCTGTAGTATTGGATTCACTTGATTGGAAAAGACTAGGTCGCAATATTTATTTGTATAGGCCAATGGGAATGTAGTGTCCCAAATTATAGGATGAACCCGATCACCCCATTCAGAAAAACATAATCCGGACTGATGTTGTTTTTCACATTAAATCAATTCCGAATAAATCGGTAACAAATCACCCGTCACTCTTGTTCACCCTTCCGGATGGGCCAGCATGTAGCTCCGGAGGACTGCATTCATGCGGGTCTGGTAACCCTTTCCCTGAGCCTTGAAATAATCAATGACATCGGCATCCAGCCGTACCGATACGGGTTGCTTGGGGCGAGGCAGTGTAACCTGCATTCTCGACCAGTCGATTTCACCCTCATCCGGGTCGGGCTCGGGATCAATCCCCGCGGCCTCCTCACGGCGCAGGGCCTCCCAGTCGGTTTTTCCTTTTCCCTTGTTGCGGATTGCTTCCTCCAGGGTCATTGTTCTGATATCTTCTTTTTTCATCTTCTCCCAACCTCCGGGCCGATATAATCCTGATCCTTAGGTCTCTCCAAGTCCAGACCACCATGATCATCGCCCCGTTCAGTTCTCCTGTTGTAACCCATCTTTCCTCACCCCTGTAATCTGAAGGGGCATGTGATGCTGAATGTTCAAAAACCAGGGTTGCATCTTCAAAATCAATTTTGTGTTTATTTAAATTTGAGAGACGCTTGTTTTCGTCCCATTCGAATTGGAGTTTCACGAACAAACTTCCTTTCAATATTTAGGTCCTTTTGCATTTCATTTACTCCGGCTTTTGTTGATATTGAAAATGTATATACCTATTGTCATTAAGTCAACCTTGACCTGAATAAAATAATAGCAATTCACCTGAAAATGGATAGTGAGACCCTTCATCCTTTTCAGTAAGACAAAAAAATCCGGGATCAGGGATTCAGTACAAGATCAAATCCTTACCATGCGACCTTGAAGACCCAAAAGTCATGCTTGAACATGATACGAATTCACCATGACAATATAAGTAATGTTTTTCGGGTAGTTTATTGATTTATTAGGGAAGACAAATGGATTCATTGGGGATATTGGGGTGAATGTTCAATTGCGTATCAGGGGATACCATTAACCGTGAAATCAAATAAAGATTACTGGTAAACACAGGATTACACACTTCACGCCAGCTTCTCTCCGCCCTTGCTCAAGAGGTGATGCAGGACCTTGCACCCCAATGGGGTGAAAAAATCTTGGATATCGGATGTGGTGACGGTGAGTTGGGTACCTTTATTATGGAGCAAGGAGCTACGGTTTTAGGTATTGATAGCAGTGCCTATTTTGTGGTGATCTGGAGAGAAGCCATTGGTCCTGATCAGACTTAAGTTTATATAATTTTAGGTATTTATGTTCATTCGATTATCTGTACTTTTATGCTTTACAAAAGTCGGTTTTGAATTCTTTCCCTAAATCCAACTATGGGCTGAAAAATTAAAAGAATGAGGAGCCCTAAATTTAATTCTCACTTATGACTTGAAAAAATTGCAATTGTTAATTAACATAAAACATGAATATTATCATTGAATTTGTTAATGTACAAAAATTATGTTAGATAGTCAGCGAATTACTTTGGATAGTAACCAGCTCAAGGTACAACTCAAGGATTACCTTGAAAATGTTCTACAGCACAAGTTTTTTCTGCAGGATTGGTCCAAACACGAAAGGTTACCTGTTTTTCTTGCCCATTATTACCGTTTCTTTGAAACTAAATATGGTCAGACACCAATTCTCATTATGTATACAAAAAATTCCCAAGAAAATACACCGGCAGAAGTTGCAAAACATCTCAATCTAGTCAGGCCACAATTCGATGGAATAGTCTTATACGCAGCCAATGGAATTAAATCTGTTTTTCGGTCACGTTTAATTTCAAGCGGCATTCCGTTTGTCGTACCCGGTAATCAGCTATTTATTCCAGAACTGGCAATGGATTTGCGTCAATATTTCAGGGAAGTTCGACTACAAAAGCGGGAAAAATTATCTCCTTCTGCACAATTGGTTTTGTTCTATTATATTCTCAAAGTTAAGAACCATTATAATTGGACACCAACAGATTTAACCAAGCCACTACGATATTCAATTATGACACTTAGTAGGGCTTTTGATGAACTTACTGGAGCTGGGATTGCAAGTACTGAACGACATGGTCGCAAGAAATTCCTGTTATTTTATGATCAGGGCAGATTGTTGATTAATAAGTCTAAAACATTGTTAATTTGTCCTGAGCGGCGGTTAAACCATATACGCTGGCTAAAGAAAACAAAAGTCGGATTTCCATTGGCTGGTGAACACGCACTTGCTTCAGTTAGTGACCTAAACCCACCATCGGGACCACCGGTTTATGCAGTTTCCACAATACAAATGCAAAGCTTGCTTATTAATAAGTGTATAGAGTTAAGTGAAGAGCAATACGATTCAGATGCAACTCTTGCCACATGGCGATATAGCCCTGAGATATTGTCACAAAACGAAATAGTCGATCCGCTTTCTCTCTACGCACAGTTTTGGGATGACCCCGACGAGCGTGTGTCAATGGCTGCAGATCAACTATTGAGTCAGATAATATGGTAAATGGTATAAGTCGATTTCGAGAGTATTTCACTGAACTTAATGATCACTATGCATTGATAGGTGGTACTGCCTGCTACATCCTGTTCGAAGAATCAGGTTTAAATTTTCGAGCTACCAAGGACTTAGATGTTGTACTACTTTCTGAGAATATAAATGAGAATTTCGCTAGAAAATTAGCCAAATTTTTGAATGATGGTGGCTATCAGTGTAGGGAACGTTCAACTAGGAAGCGGGAGTTATATCGTTTTCATAAGCCGTTAGATAATTCATTTCCTGCCATGATTGAACTTTTTGCTCGTCGTCCAGATTCAAAGCTACTTCCTGATGATGTTGTGGTATCACCCATACCTGTAGAAAATGAAGTGACAAGCCTGTCAGCGATACTAATGGACGAAGATTATTTCAATGCATTAAAAACTACATGTCGGACTATTGATAAAATCTGCGTTGTCGAAGAAAAAATCCTTTTGGTGTTAAAGGCGCACGCATATCTTAGTCTTAAAAAACTTAAGGAGGATGGTGGCACCAGGGTAAAAAAAGAGGATATAAAAAAACACCGAAACGATATCTTTCGACTTGTCCAGTTATTACCAAGGAATGGTAGTATCTCACTTGGAAAACCCATTAGGAACCATCTCCGGGAGTTTATAGATAATGTTCAGCTAGATGACGAGTTCAACTATAATGACTTACGACTACCTGTGACAAAGGATGAAGCTGTGAAAATTCTTAAGGAATTTTACCTCATTTAGGATATTTGGAACCTGGCCAGGAACTCATACCTAACATGTAAGAATACGCCATGAAAAGCTGAAATGACGTTTTTCAGGCAGTTTGTTAAATTATTAGAGGAGGCAGATAGATTTATTCGGGAATAATGAAGCGAAAGTTCAATTGAGTACCAATGAAAGCCATATACCGTGAAATCAAATAAAGATTACTGGAAGACACAGGATTACACACTTCACGCTAACTTTGTCTCTGCCCTTGCTCAAGAGGTGATGCAGGAACTTGCACCCCAACTGGGTGAAAAAATCTTGGATCTCGGATGTGGCGACGGCGAGTTGGGTGCCTTTATTATGGAACAGGGAGCTTCGGTTCTAGGTATTGATAGCAGTGTCAATTTTGTGGAAGCAGCTCGCAGACGAGGCGTTAACGCCCGCATTGAGGATGCCCAGAGCATACAATTTGAAGATGAATTTGATGCGGTTTTCTCAAATGCTGCTTTGCATTGGATGTCACGTCAAGAAGAGCTCATTATGAGAGTTTTTCATGCTCTGAAGCAGGGTGGTAGATTTGTCGTGGAAATGGGCGGTGATGGAAATATTTCACTTATCTGTAGAACACTCACGGAAATATTGGCAGAGTATGGTATTGATTTTGCCGCACGCAATCCTTGGGTTTTTCCCACACCTGACGAGCAGCGTAAAAGATTGGAGAAAGCTGGATTTAAGGTTATCAAATGCAGTTTGCGCAAGCGCCCAACACAATTACCAACGAATGTGAGGGGCTGGTTTGATACCTTTTGCAACGAAATACTATTCGATCTTTCAGACTCTGACCGTGATGAAATCTTGGGCAGTATGGTGGAAAGGCTTCGTCCTCTGATTTGCTCATCTAACGGCACTTGGACTGTAGATTATGTACGCCTCAATTTTGTGGCGATTAAGCCATAATTATTGTTGAAAAAACAACTTGACAAGCTGACCCACTGTTGGATGTGGATATCTATCACTGGGTACTCTCGTAAATATTGCAGGACCTTCCCCTCGTTTTATCCTGAAGTAATAAATAAGCCTCTGTCCCGGAGATGCTTGGTGCCAACTGCTATGTTTTGGGAAAATGGTGCCGGAGAAGGGACTTGAACCCCCGACCTAGTCATTACGAATGACCCGCTCTACCGTCTGAGCTACCCCGGCACTTATCCTAATTTATATCCTAAATTTATAATTTCATCAGTAGAATTGTCTTCAATTAGGGGTTCGCTTTCGAAATCCTCTTCGTTTATTAGCGGCAAGAGCTTTATCGAAGATGGAAGACTTGTTGTTTCTTCCTCTTCCCTTCGCCAGGTCAATGTATCAAATGCCTGACAGGAAATACAAACTGGCTGCCATTCCTTGTGAACTTGCTGACAGGTATTGCAAATCCATTGATTCCCCCTTGGTGCAGTCAAGGCGTTACTCAATAATGATTTCACATTCTGGTCTGGCGACCCTTTACCTTTTTCAATTGCAGCCATGATGAGAAAGGTTCTGACCGTGGGATCATCCTGATGAATATTCTCCAGTTCATGACTGGCAACTCCGAAATCTCCTCTCGAAATCGCCAATTCAGCCATCGTCATTCTGGATTCCGGATGCATGAGTGTCTTGGCAATAAGTTTCTTGAACCTCTCATGTCGGTGTTGATCAGTTTCATCCGGTTCCAACTCAGTATATGCTTGGGCCAAATCCGGATGAGGTTCAAGATTCCAGGCCTTGGTCAAAATGCGATTGGCGTTTTTATGGTCGCCATCACCATTCTTCAGCTGGGCAGCCAAAACAGCAGCAGGCACCAATGATGGTGCAAGCTTGTTGGCCTCAAAAACCTTGAGGGAGCCCTCTTGGTTTCCTTCCTTTAGTAGTTTTTTGCCTTCAGCAAACAGAGTTACAGCCGTACCATGAACATATTCCGGTTTGCCGATTCGCTTGCGGTCAAATCGTGCTTTCCAAGTGTTCCTTACTCCTTCCCAATCCGCTTCACTGGTTTGCAGACGCAAAAGGATAATTTGAGTTTCTTCATGGCCCGGTTTCAATTCGAAGGCCTTTTTGGCCAATTGCAGTGCTGTTTTGGTGTCTCCTACCTCAAGACGGTGTTTCAATATGCCAACGATCCCGACAAATCTTGTCTTGTCATCACCAAGCAGTTTCTTGTAAACATCCTGGGCCTTATCCTTGTTTCCCATACGTTCGGCAGATTGTGCAGCCAAAAGACCAGTCAATTCGGGACGACCCAAATGCCTTTCCGCAAGAGCAATCTTATGTGCAGCCTCCGAGGGTTCTCCTGCTGCCATTGCCACCATGCTCTCGGCCAAGGCTTCATAACCTTTTCTATCCTTGTTACGATTCAGGTATCTGGTTAAAGCAGTTTCATCACCAACAAAAAATCTGAAAACAGCCAAAACCAGACCAAACAGGAAGTACACTGCCCAGATTACAGGAATAAGAATCAAGAGCAGAATAATCAGGTTTACCAGATTGGTTGTTATCTCATAATTCAGAATTTCAAAGGTAACACTGCCCTGGAGATCCAATAAATATGCAAACCCCATGCTTAGGGCGGTAACAGCCAGTATGAACAGAGAAATCTTTGCCAGGGACCAAATCATGTTACTGGCCTGTTACAATCAATGGTTTTGATAATGACTCTTCCACTGCAATCAATAAATCCAATCTATTCTGTACCTTGTGTTTCCAACTTTCCAATGTTACCTGAACCGGTTGGGGAAGCTGAGCATATAATTCCAATACACTTTCCAGATCACCTTTTTTCAGTCTTTCTTCCAGTCTGGATAATACAGCTACTGCATCATCTCCTTCCCTGGGTGTCAGGGATCTCACCTGAACCAGGGAAGAAACTATACTTCTGGCTATGTCCTGAATCGATCCGCTCTCTGCACCTGTTTCTACAGCCTTCAAAGCTTCGGTGATCAAGTCTTCAAATTCATTCTGGAGTTCCAGCAAGGTAGCAACACCATCTTCTGACAACTCAAGAATGATGGCTGGCAATTCCAAACTGTTGCTTTCACTTTCTCCAATTATTGCAGCATATGGGATACCTGCTTCCACAGCAGCCTGTATTCCAACCAAAGTCAGGTTTCGCAAGGAGTTTTCACCAACCGTCTGGGAAGAGAGAGCAACCAGTTCAGTTTCCAGCCCTGCTGTATTGTCCCTTATTTCTGCAACCTGATTGGCAAGCATTCGATTTTGCTCCTGTAGTAGAGCCAATTCCTCCTCCAAACCAGGAATCTGAGTACCGACATTTTCGATATTCTCAACCAACTCATTCATCAAACCTTGATTGGCACCCAAACCGGAAAGTTCCATTTGAAGATCAGTCACTTCTTCACTCAAACTTGTTAAGCTCCTTGAAAGCACATCAATTTCCAGGATTTTCTCACCGATTCTCTGTATCCTTGCCTCCAGTAATACCATTTGGCCATTTGTCCCGGCTGCTTGATTGCCTTCACTTGAACCTTTAACCCCACCCTCTTCTGAGCCGGAATGGGAACTCATGGGCATGGACCATGATAATGCTGTAAAGTCTTCCTTCAACTTCTTGTTGTCAGCTTCGATCACCTCCAAATCTGCCCCCAAAGCAACCAGACTCTCCTGCAAACCCACCAGAGTTGTATCCAGATTACTCCTGATTTCATCATGTTTTCCGGTCAAGGTATCCAAATCCATTCCAAATCTGGTCAATTGTTCAGTTTGGTTCCCAATGACCTCATTGATTGTATTCAACTCTGAAGCCAGGCCAGCATTTTGGCTATCTGCTTCTTCCAAAACACCGCTCAATTGCGAAATATTTTCCTCCAGACCGTTTATTCGCTCCTCAAGGGCCGGAATTACTGTTGTTTGCAGTTCTTCAACCTGCTCACCAACCCCAGAAATACTTTCTTCAATGAGACTGGAAATTTCCATATTTCCCTCAGATGGCATGCTGGGAAGGAATTGTTGTGGAACCAAAAGAATCAGGGCAACACCAACACCACCCGCAATCAGTCCAAAGACAATGGCCCTGAAGATCAAACCGGCTATCTTATCCATCCACCTGTTCAATCTACTCTCATTGTTTGATTGCTTGCCTTTCCCAGGCTGCTCGGGCGGTGATTCTGCAATTATTTCGGCAATTTCCTCACCATCATCATTTCTGTCGGATGTGTTATCAGACATAGCTCTTTCCTGTTGGCACCATTAGGGTGTTTTTCGTTGGCTTATCCGCAATTCTGCCCTGAATCAATCAGGTGGATTATACACAAGAAAATCCAAAGTCCAAAGCACCGACAAACAAAAACTGAAATCAGGGATTACGGACTTTCATATCATTGAACATAAGGTAAAAACCGAGGAAATTTTAGCAAAAATGATTCACAAGGCTATAAACGCCCTTAACCATTTCACTAGTATCAGCCTGTAAATCAATCTTCATTGAAGAAATCTTGTCGGGAAAATCTTGACCGATTACCCTCACGTACCATTGTGAAAATTCATTTGAGAATGCTGGACCAGCAGCTTTGGATTGAAGAAGCCATCCGATGCAACCCTGGTTTCCCAATTCAGGGTAATCCCCTGTTTAATATTCTCACTCATGCAGAAGATTAAATGTCCTTTTGCAGGGATTTCGTTGACCTCATTGGAAAACAACCTGGCCGTTCTTGCGGAATACAATGGGATTAAGCATGGTTTTTCGGACAATAAGGTGAGGGCTTCCTTTGCCAGTGGGCATTCCCGCTGGTTATATACAATCAATTCCTCGACTTCTATTCCTTTTTTCCCCAGAACCAATTTCAAATCCTGGGAAACATGCTCTCCACGAAAATAAAACAACTTGTTAGTGAATTCGAACTTTTCTAGACCGCTAACCATTTCTTCAACCCTATTGAAGGTTTGTATGACATTATATCCTGCATTGATTGCCAGTTTTCGGGTTTGATTGCCGACACAATATACGCTGACTCTTCCCAAGTTCACGCCTTTGGACAAGAGCGAAAGAATGGCATTTTCGGAAGTAAAGACATATCCCGAATATTCCTGTTGGAGGAAGTCGTAGGTTGGGTACTGTATTTCAATCAAAGGGGACATACAGATATCCAATTGATTGTTAATAGCCAATAATTCGCCTTTAATTCTCTTCGATGCTTTAATGGGTCTGGTAAGAAGGATTGAACGAAATATTTGAGACACATCGCTACCCAATTATTGCAAAGGCAGAAGAAATCGGCTTTGTTTTAACTTCTGTTTTGGTTTCTTCAATCATATTATTTGAGATAAAATAGGATTTTTTCCGATTATTTTAATCAAACAAATTTAACCAGCGTTAAGTGGATTATGTGTTCCAGTATCAAGGTCCTTGGAATTGAAAGCAGTTGTGATGATACCTCTGCCGCAATTGTGAGCCATACCCAGGGTGAAAATCCTGAAGTACTCTCAATGGTGGTTCAAAACCAGGGTACGCTTCATGAGCAATATGGTGGCATAGTACCGGAAATTGCTGCCAGAGCCCATTCAGACCGACTCGACAAGTGTACGGTTGAAGCACTGAATTCTGCCCAGTTAAATTTGTCAG
>CAZHIL010000397.1:0-2472 GCA_964532985.1 uncultured Albidovulum sp.
GGAGGTAATATGGCCATTGAAGATGGGTGGGTTTTTGCGTCATCACTTTATAGTAACTTGAATCTCACCAATGCCCTCAATTTGTTCAAGTCCAAGAGGCAACAAAGGTTGGAAAGAATGGTGAGGTACACCAATTCACAGGCCTGGATCAATCATCTGCAAGGCGGTCTCATGTATCAACTCAGAAACACGACTATGACCCTTGCCGATAGAACAGTGCCGAGCTTGATTTCAAGCAGGTATTCCTGGATTTACAAGGGAAAGTGATTGTTATGAGCAGGTGTGCAATTAATGGGGTTCAACTTCAATCAACAATCAAGTTTTATCCAGATAGGGACATGATCGGATGGTTTCTCCCAACCCCTGACTTCACGGTCGATTTTACAATCCACTAACAAATCCGCACATTGTGGGGAAAGTAATAGATGATCTATCCTGATTCCATCATTTTTGTTCCAGGCATTGCCTTGGAAATCCCAAAAGGTAAACTGTCCTTCCTGATTGTTCATCAAGCGGAAGGCATCTTGGAACCCCAAATTAACCAACTTCCTCCATTCGGTTCTTGTTTCAAGACGAAAGAGGGCATCATCAATCCATTTTTCTGGGTTTTTGGCGTCCTCAATATGAGGAATAACATTATAGTCGCCAGCTAGGATCAAGGGCTCCTCAAATTCAAGTAATTTCGCTGCTCTTTTTTGCAGCCGCTTCATCCAGGCAAGTTTATAATCAAATTTTTCACCAGGCACCGGGTTACCGTTGGGAAGGTAAAGACAACCAACCCTGACAATTTTATTGTTCCCCTGGATTACAGCTTCTATCCATCTTGATTGTGTATCTGAATCATCCCCTGGTAATCCCTTAATGACATCTTCAAGCGGATATTTTGACAAAATGGCAACACCGTTATAGCCTTTCTGACCATGGATGGCGACATTATATCCGAGATCACTGAATTCTTCTTCAGGAAACTTGTCATCTTCGCACTTTATTTCCTGAAGCAGGGCCACATCGGGTTTGGACTGCTTTATCCAGTCAATAATTCTTGGTAGTCTGACCCTGACACCATTGATGTTATACGTGGCAATCTTCATTAGCAAAACGCTATAATGAAAAACTCAATGAGCATCCACAGGTTGACTTGGCATTGGGATTGACAATAGTGAATCTTGACCCAATCAATTCTTCCGTGTAGTCGATGGTAGCATCCTGGAGGAATGGTAGAGAGATTTCATCAATCAGAACAGCCTGGCCATCCTTGGCCAGTACCAAATCATCATCCTGTGGTTTATCAAGCAGGATTTCATACTGGAATCCTGAACAACCCCCACCCTTGACTGCCACTCGGAGGCACAGCTTTTCATCGCTTTCCGAGTTGACTTCGGCCAATTTCCTGTAGGCTCTGTCTGATACCTTTGGTGGAATAAGCATAATCTTGATTGATGATATAATTTACTATGTGTAATCGCAGACAATTTGGATATAGTTAACATAGCCGATTGGACAAGAAAAACCAAGAATTGTGATTAACCAAAGTTAGGAATAGTGTCATTTTGATCGAGTGTGCAGTAAAACATGATGTTGATCCCCAGAGGTTGTTTCCCGAAAAAGATTATCCACAAAGATCTCCATTCAGTAGGGATGGTGACAGGATAATACACGCTTCTGCCTTCAGAAGGCTTATCGGCAAGACACAAGTATTTATCAAACCTCAAAGTGATCATGTCAGAAACCGATTAACACATACCATAGAGGTTTCGAGAGCTTCACGTCAAATTGCTACAATGTTGGGACTGAACCCTGAGTTGGCTGAAGCAATAGCACTCGTTCATGATATGGGGCATCCACCCTATGGACATATTGGCGAAAATATTCTTGACAAAATATTATCAGACTCTGGAGGATTTAATCACAATGTTCAGGCATTGAGGGTTGTTACCCATCTGGAAAGTCCATACCCAGATTTTATCGGTCTAAATTTATCATGGTACTGCCTTGAAGGAATTATCAAGCATAACGGTCCATTCAAAACTGATGTACCTTCATATGTTCAGGAATATAATTCCAAACATGATTTGCTATTGAATACCTATCCAAGCTGCGAAGCTCAAATTGCCTCACTCGCTGATGATATTGCCTATAATTGTCACGATCTTCAGGATGGATTGAGAGCAAATTTATTTTCACTAAATGAAATTACCTCTATCCCCTTGGTAGAATTTTATCGAAACAAAATTTCAGCTGCTTATCCCGACATCAGTGAAACACATCTTAGTTTGTCGATAATACGTAAAATCTTCGATTATTTTGTAACGGATTTGAATCATACATCAAAGCAAGCATTGGATCGTGCAGAGCTAAAGTCACTTGAAGAAGTAAGGAACTTCCAGCGCAGTATAATTTCATTTTCAGATGAAGCAAAGGCACACCTCAAATCAATAAAAAGTTTTCTTTGGATCAACATGTATGAAAAAC
>CAZHIL010000398.1:0-2936 GCA_964532985.1 uncultured Albidovulum sp.
TTTCTTTGCACGAGACAGTTCTGCCATGACACCTTGGGGTGCCTTGATTTGCCACATGCAATTGAAATGCCGTCGGGCAGATTATGTAACTGCAATCAAATTCTATCAGGATAACAATATCCCGATCTGGAAGTATGCTACAGCCGGTCATTTTGAAGGTGGCGATTTCAATATCATTGAACCAGGACGTGTTCTGATTGGCTATTGTGGAGAAAGATCAGAAAAGGAAGGGTCAGAACAGGTCGCCGAATATGTTAAGGCAGAAGGATGGGAAGCCGTTGTGGCACCTATTAGCCGTGAATTTGTCCATATGGATGGATTGATCGTTCCCCTAGCCGAGAAACTGGCTGTGGCCTGTGTCGATGCAATGGAGCCTTGGTTGGTGGATATTGTCAAAGGTTGGGGAATCGAAATCGTTGATGTTGAATATCGTGAGGCAAAAAATCTGGGTGTCAATCTTGTTGCATTAGGTAATGACAAAGTACTGTCTATGGCTGGAGCAACTGAACTTAACGGTAAAATGAGGGCATTGGGATTCGATGTTTATGATCCGGATATGTCAATGTTTACCCTTGGTGGCGGTGGAGTTCATTGCCTTTGTCAGGCATTACACAGGGAAGAGGTGTAATCAATTACACGAGAAAAGCAGGTTGATTGATAAATGGAAACTGATTAATTGGTTTTTACAGGTAACAGAGATCGATAATTCTTCGAACCTATACTATCCTAGTGCGTATCCAGTACCTCGGACAGTCCTTAAGTAATCCTCTCCACCATATTGGCACAAGGCTTTCCTCAAGCGGCCAATATGTACATCAACCGTCCTGATTTCCACATAGATATCCCTGCCCCAGATTCGATTGAGTAACTGATCACGGGACCAGACCCTCCCTGGTTTCTCGATGAAGGTAGCTAGTAGATTGAACTCCGTGGGACCAAGTTTCAACAACTTACCATCACGGTAAACCTTGAACTGTTCTGAATCAAGGATGATGTCCTTGTATACAAGCTTTTGCCCAACTGAACTTGGTCTTGTTCGCCGTAAGTTAGCCTTTACCCTTGCAATCAATTCCGAAACAGAGAATGGCTTGACGATATAATCATCGGCACCAATCTCAAGACCATGCACCCTGTCTTCTTCATCTTCACGTGCCGAGACGATAATGACTGGTATGTCCTGTAATGACTGTGATGCTCTCAAATAGGTACACACTTCTATACCGGATAGTTTGGGCAGCATCCAGTCAAGTAATACGATGTCAGGTTTGAGTTCCTTTGTCATATCCAGCGCATCACGTCCGTTTGATGCCTTTATGACCTTGAACCCGGAGTTCTCAAGGTTGTAGGAAAGCAGTTCCATATGGGACTGGTCATCCTCAGCGATCAAAACTACCGGGAGGTTTTTCTCCATTAATCGTCCTGATTTTCGGTGATTTCATCAAAGGAGGTTGTTACCAGTTTTGAACGATTATCCTTAGGTAGTTTGCCGGAAACCAGAAAAATAATTTGCTCGGCAATACCAGTTGAATGATCACCTATTCTCTCCAGGTTTTTTGCAATAAACAGCAAATGCATTGTGGTGGAAATATTACGGGCATCTTCCATCATGAATGTGAGGTGTTCACGAAAAAGCGAGTTGTACATTTGGTCTATGTCTTCATCCTTGATAATGATAGATTCCGCTTTCTCAATATCCTTCTGGATAAATGAATCCAATGTTTCCTTTATTTGAACTTGTACAGCCTTGGTAAGTCTTCTGACCGAACCGATTGCCAATTTTTCCTTACCATCGTAATTAATTACTTCATCAATCCTTTTGGCAATGTTTTTTGCATAGTCCCCTATTCTCTCAAGATTTGTTGCAATTTTCATAATAACAACAATGGTCCTGAGATCTTTTGCCTGGGGTTGCCACAAGGCCAGAAGTTCAATGGCTGAATTGGTAATTTCTTCTTCCATGAGATCAATTTCATCATCCCCAGCCACAACTTCTTCGGCAATCCGAGAATCTCTTTTTTTCAGGGATTTGTTGGTAAGTCTCAAGGCATTTTCCACCATGCCTCCCATGGTAACAAGTTGGGTTGTTATATGATTCAGTTCTTCATCAAAGGCAGAATGAATGTGCTTTGATTCCATTTGAAACTCCTTAATCAACCTATTCTACCGGTGATATAACTTTCGGTTTTTTCGTCGGAAGGGTTGGTAAAAATTACATTTGTTGCATTTTGCTCGATCAAGTACCCGAGATGGAAAAATGCAGTCATTTGGCTTATCCTGGCAGCTTGTGACATTGAGTGGGTTACGATTACCACTGTATAATCATTCTTCAACTGGTCAATCAAGTCCTCGATCTGTGAAGTTGCAATTGGATCCAGTGCCGAACAGGGTTCATCCATTAACAATACCTCAGGTTGTGTCGCAATTGCCCTAGCGATGCACAAACGCTGTTGCTGTCCACCCGATAGCCCGGTTCCTGGTTCCTGCAAACGATCCTTGACTTCATCCCATAGTGCGGCATTTCTCAATGACTTATGCACAATTTCTTCCAGCTCCTGCTTGTTATTGGCCAAGCCATGAATTCTCGGTCCATAAGCCACATTGTCGAATATTGATTTCGGAAACGGGTTGGGTTTCTGAAAAACCATTCCAACCCTTGCTCTTAACAGAACGGGGTCAACCGACTTCTTGTGGATATCTTCACCATCAATTTCTATTCGGCCACTTACCTGACATTGGGGTATGGTATCATTCATTCGGTTGATACACCTCAGAAAAGTGGATTTACCACAACCTGAAGGGCCAATCAACGACGTTACGGTTTTATCCTGGATATCGAGTGACACATCAAACAAGGCCTGCTTTCCAGAATAGGAAACACTTACGTTTCTGGTCGTTATCTTATTTCTGGACACTTTGGTACCACTACTAGAATTCAG
>CAZHIL010000399.1:0-3976 GCA_964532985.1 uncultured Albidovulum sp.
CACTTACTGAAGAATGGCAAAAGGAAGCTGTTTATGCTGGTTGTGGAGGTTCAATACCAATTGCTGGATATTTCCAAGAACTTTTGGGAATGGATTCATTGTTGACCGGTTTCGGCAAAGACAATGACAATATTCACTCACCCAATGAGAAGTATGATTTTGAATCCTTTTATCGTGGTATCAGAAGTTGGATTAGGGTACTTTATAATTCACAGACCTAATCATAGGCAAAAAAATTGTTTTGAGGGAGATCTGAAAAATGCAGGATATCTCAGAAGTTGATTTGAGGGAATATTACAAGGCACCTCATGAAGGCAAGACTTGCCGCATTGTCCGTATTGGGAAAACATACCAGATGGATATAAACAAAATCTGGGAAGCTATTACACAGGAAAATCATATCCCGAACTGGTTTCTACCCATATCAGGTGATTTGACCGAGGGAGGTAATTACGATCTTGTAGGTAATGCAAGTGGCAAGATACTTGTATGCAAGGCACCTCATGAATTCAAGATAACGTGGGAATTCATGGGAGATGTAAGCTGGGTTGCCGTCAGTCTGGAAGAGGAGAACAATTCAACTAATCTTATTCTCAGCCACATAATGAATTATGGCGAAGGGGATCCATTTTGGGCAAAATACGGTCCTGGTGCTACCGGAGTGGGGTGGGGATTGTGTTTTCTTGGACTTACCAATTATCTTGCGACAGGAACTTCAGTGGTTGAGGAAGGCAAGATATGGGTTGGTACCGATGAAGGCAGGGTTTACTTGAAAAACGAAGCAGAATCTTGGGCTGATGTCCACATAGCAACTGGTGAAGATACTGAAACTGCTCGAAACATGGCTGAAGAAACCTATAAATTTTATGCAGGATTGGCTGGCTGAATACCTTTCGATCGACTATGGGGTAAAAGTTAGGCTATCAAAATTTTTTCAAAATAATCGGTGTAAACAGCAACTATCTTCCCTCGAACTTGGGAAGTCTTTTTTCAACAAAAGCCATTATTCCCTCCCGGAAATCACGAGATTTTCCGAGTTTGCCCTGCAATTTTGCCTCCAATCTGAATTGTTCCTTGAGATTGTTGTCATAGGTCTTTCTAAACGCCTGTTTCAGGTTGTAATAGGCAAGCGTTGGACCTTCGGCCAGTTGGTTGGCACGCAATAACCAATGTTCTTCAAATTGATCATCTGGTATTGCTTCCCAAATCATACCCCAATTACTGGCCTCAGCTGCTGAAATCCTTTCAGCAAAAAGGGAAGCTCCCATCGCCTTGGCCAAACCTATTTTTCGTGGCAAGTACCAGGTACCACCTGCATCAGGTATTAGGCCAATTCTGGTAAAGGCCTGCAAGAAATAGGCACTTTCAGCCGCAATGACCACATCCGTTGCCAAGGCCAAATTTGCACCAGCCCCGGCTGCAGCACCATTAACTGCGGCAATGCTGGGTATTCTGGAGTTATAGATTGCATCGATTATGGGGTAATATTCATCTCGCAGAGTTTGTTCAAGATCAGCATTCCCTAGGTTGATATTATCTCCCAGATCCTGACCCGAACAAAAAGCATTCCCTTCTCCTGTCAAAACCATTACCCTGCCTTTGGATTCTGCCCTCCTGATGGCATCGGTCAACTCCCGTCGCATTTCAGAATTCAGGGCATTCCTGACCTCAGGTCTGTTCATCTTCACGATTGCAATACCGCTATCAATTGTCATTGTTATGGATTTGTATTCCACCTTAGCACCCTTTTGTTGATTACTATTCGCTATAATCAGGTTTCAAGAATTCTACACAATAACTCATTTGGAAATTAATTCTTCAATTTTTTGTTTCTCTTCCGGAGTTAAATCGTTTGCAGGTAATTCTTCAAATTTACTGTTTCTGTATCTCCTATAGATGAGGATCAGGCAAAGTATAATCAAAATGGGTCCCGAGAAATACAAAATCCAGTTTTTTGGATTGAACCTAGGTTTGAGTAGGGCAAATTCGCCATATCGATCCTCGATATAATCATAAACCTGCTGATCCGTATTACCTTCTACTAGCATCTCTCGAATTAGAATTCGAAAATCCCTGGCAAGTTCAGCTGCTGAATCATCTATATTTTCGTTTTGACAAACCATGCATCTGATATTTTGGGAAATATCCCTTGCTCTTTGTTCGAGTTGAGGATCATCCAGGATTTCGTTCGGTTCAACCCCCAAAACACTTAAGGGCAAGAAGAACAGCAAAACAAATAAGATGATGAACCTTTTCAACTTGCTTTCCTCAATTCTCTGCTCCGAAGCGCTGGAATTCTACTAGTCAAATTGATGCAACCGCCCAGAGCCATTACAAAAGCACCAATCCAAATCCAATTGACCATTGGTTTTATATAGGTTCTGACAGCCCAGGCATTCTGTCCCTGATAATCACCCAGGACAATATAAAGATCTCTAAGTAATCCCATATCAATTGCAGCCTCTGTAGTTGTTGAGTTGGCCACCGGATATACCCTTTTTTCCGGGAACATCCTTGCTTCAAGCGCATTGTCCTGAAATACCTCAAATTCTCCCATTTGTGCAAAGTAATTGGGGCCCCTTATCTCCTTTACGTCCAATAATTGAAATTCATAGGAACCGACCTGATAGGAATCACCTATTTGAACAACCCTGATATCTTCTATCTCCCATGAAGTAATCGAAGCTATCCCAATAATGGTAAATCCAAATCCCAGGTGAGCCATAGATTTTCCATATTCCATTCTGGGAAGTAGTTTCAACCATCTTAGGGATTTTCCCAGGGGATGTTTCCCAACACCCACCTTAACGGCGAGTTCCCACAACGTACCGAGAATAATCCAGGCCGCAAACATCAAACCTACCGGGCCCAACATCCTCATGCCTGTCTGTAGGGACAAAATCAAAATGGCCAGTACTAGGGCCAGAATAGCGGGAGCAATCAGATTTTTGAGAGCCCTGGAGATATTCCCCCTCTTCCAAGCGAGTGAAACACCAATAGGCAATAACAACGAAAGGGCTATCATGAAGGGAGTAAAGGTTAAGTTGAAGTATGGGGGACCGACCGAGATTTTATCCCCCTGAATCGTTTCTATTATAAGGGGCCAAAAGGTCCCGATAAAGACAACCATGGCTGCAATCACCAAAAGAAGGTTGTTTGAAATAAGGGCTGATTCTCTGCTCCAGAATGAAAACACCCGACCACCCCTAATCTTCTTTCCCAAAAGAAGGTAAAGGGCAAATGCTCCCCCGGTAAAAAGAAACATGATCGCTAGAATATATATTCCCCTAGTCGGGTCACTTGCGAAGGAATGGACTGAGGTAATTATGCCTGATCTCACCAAAAAAGTACCAATGAGCGACAGCGAAAAAGCAAGGATTGACAATAGGACAGTCCACTTGGCCAGCTGATCTCTTTTTTCCAATACAAGTGTAGAATGCAGTAAGGCAGTTGTAATAAGCCACGGCATGAATGAAGCGTTCTCAACCGGATCCCAAAACCACCAGCCTCCCCAGCCAAGTTCATAATATGCCCACCAGGAACCAAGAGCTATTCCCAGAGTTAGAAAAACCCATGAAAGAAGGGTCCAAGGACGAACCCAACTGGCCCAGGCAGAATTGATGTTGCCATTGGCAAGTCCTGCCAGTGCAAAACTGAAGGAAATCGATAAACCGACATAGCCCAGATAGAGCAGTGGTGGATGAAATGCCAAACCCGGGTCCTGCAACAACGGATTCAGATCATAGCCATTGAAAGGCGGGAATTCTAACCGGGAAAAAGGATTTGAAGTGAAAAGGATGAATGACAGAAAAGCAAGTGTTATTGCTGATTGAAAAAACAGTACAAGTGCCTTGAACTTGAGGGGAATTTGTCTTTGCAAAACTGCCAACAGAAACCCGAAGAAAGATAATACCAGCACCCATAGAAGCATGGATCCCTCGTGATTGCCCCAAACTCCCGAAATCTTGTACAAGAG
>CAZHIL010000400.1:0-6254 GCA_964532985.1 uncultured Albidovulum sp.
TATGGTGCTCAAGCTAACCAGAGACGGCAATGAGCAAACCGGATTACTACAACGTACTAGGCGTAACCCGTGGAGCTTCAGGGCCTGATATAAAAAAGGCCTTTCGAAAGAAGGCCAAGGAACTCCATCCCGATCAAAACAAGGATAATCCAAATGCCGAAGCCGGCTTCAAGGAGGTCAATGAGGCTTATGATATCCTGAAAGATCCCCGCAAGAAGGAAATGTATGACCGTTTCGGTCATGATGCGTTTCAGGGTGGCAATGGGGCAGCTCATAATGGATTTGGTGGACAGGGTGCTTTTTCCGATATTTTTCAGGATATCTTCAGGGATTTCATGGATCCCGGTGGAAGAGCTTCCCAGCGGTCATATCGTGGTTCGGATTTACAATACGAACTTAACATAACACTCGAAGAAGCCTATAAGGGTTTGCAGAAAAGAATTGTTGTACCAACCCAGGTTGCGTGTGATTCCTGTACTGGTACAGGGGCTGAAGGTGGAGCTGAACCAGTCACGTGTTCGACTTGTGGGGGGAGTGGTAAAACCAGGATTCAACGAGACTTCTTCAGAGTGGAAACAACCTGTCCATCATGTAGGGGGATGGGACGGGTCATCATGAACCCCTGTAAAACCTGCTCAGGTGAGGGAAGGGTTTACAAAAACAAAACCATTGAAGTGGAAATTCCTGCAGGAATAGATTCCGGACAAAGAATCCGATTGGCCGGGAGAGGTGAGGAAGGAAGCAGTCCGGGACAGGCTGGAGACCTTTACATACTCATTGAAGTCAAGGACCACAATGTGTTTGAACGTTCAGTCAATAATCTCAGGTGTAATGTTCATATTTCGATGGTAACAGCAACATTGGGAGGTGAGGTCGAAATCAAGACCATTGATGGCGGGAGAACGAAGGTAAAGATACCGCCCGAAAGTCAGACTGGCAAGCGTTTGAGATTACCAGGGAAAGGGATGCCAAAACTCAGGTCCAAAAGCTCCTATGGCGACTTGCTGATTGATCTTTTTGTTCAAACTCCGGTAAAACTGTCGTCCAGACAAAAGGAATTGCTCAAGGAATTTGGTGAAATCAGCGAACAACAATCCGACAGTGACAACAAGGGGTTGTTCAAGAATATCAAAGAGTTTTGGGGCTGATTCTCGGAAACCCCAACCATTCCTGACCTGATTTCCTGAATATATTTAAACCATCATGATTCTGATTACCGAATTTATGGATGAATCTGTTGTCGATTCCCTTTCCGAGCAACATTCTACAGTTTATGATATCACTTTGGCTGAAGACAAGGCAAGGTTATTGGAAGCGATTGAGCCCGTTGAGGCATTGATCGTTCGAAACAAGACAATCGTTGATGCAGAATTGCTGTCGCATGGACCCAATCTGAAATGCATAGGTCGTTTGGGAGTAGGTCTGGACAATATAGATGTGACATCGTGTGAAGCCAGAGACATTCCTGTTTTTCCGGCTATAGGTGCCAATATAGAAAGCGTTGCCGAATATGTGATTGGTACGGCCATGATTCTATTGAGGGGTGCCTATGGGGAAAATGCCTCAGTGATCGCAGGAAGTTGGAACAGAACCGAATGTATTGGTTCGGAAATCTCCAACAAGAGACTCGGCCTTTTAGGTTTGGGAGCAATCGGTCGCAAGACGGCAGCAAAAGCCTTGAGCTTGGGTATGGATGTCCAGGCTTATGACCCCTTTGTAAGTCCCGATGATGATTTATGGACCAGTGTGAAACCCGTTGAAATGGATGAACTTGCTAAAACCTCTGATGTTATAAGCATTCATGTTCCTTTGGTTGAGACGACATTTCACTTGATTGATCGGGTATTTATAAACAAGTGTAAAGTCGGTTCCATAATCATCAACACATCCCGGGGAGGGGTAGTTGAAGAGGATTCCCTGATCGAGGCACTGAAGTCTGGTAAATTGGGAGGTGCCGCACTTGATGTTTTTGAGAAAGAACCCTTGGATAAAGATGAGGGAAAAAAGTTTTCAGGATTGAACAACCTAATCCTTACCCCACATATTGCTGGTGTAACTAAAGAATCCAATTACCGGGTAAGTAAAATGATAGCCGAAAAGGTTCTTGGTTGTCTTGACACTAAATTCTGAATTCATCAGAAAAAAGGAACGGATTATATGCCCACAACAACAGATAAGGCCATACTGGATAGCCTTGTAAGAAATAAAATAGGTTTCATTACCTCGGTCCCGTGCAAGCAACTTGCCGGTGTTATTGAGCTGGTGGATAACCACGAGGAAATTTATCATATTCCCTCCAACAAGGAGGATGAAGGCATGGGTCTGTGTGCCGGTGCATATCTTGGCGGAACCAGATCAGCGATAATCATGCAGAATACGGCCTTGGGAGTTGCCATAAATTCCCTGGTGACCTTAATACAATACTACCACATACCTTTGCCCATGCTCATCAGTTATCGCGGTGAAGTGGGTGAAAAAGTGGCCTGCCAGGTTGAAATGGCCATCCATACAAAACCATTGCTTCAACAATTAAACATTCCCTATTACCATTTCACCAAGGCTGAACAGGTAAATAGTCTTGATGGCATCCTGCAACATTCCCAGATGTGTAAAAAACCGGTAGCAATTCTTGCAGATGCATCTTTTTGGAGTTCAGCATCATGATTAGGTACGATATATTAAAAACAATAGCACCGATCCTGAAGGACAGGCTTGTCGTTTGCAACATTGGTTCACCCTCTCAGGAACTTTACCAGTTGCTTGACCAACCTTCCAATTTCTACATGTTGGGAACAATGGGGTTGTGTTCATCCATTGGTTTGGGTGTGGCATTGGTTCAAGATCAGACGGTCATTGCAATAGATGGGGATGGTTCGGTACTGACCAATTTGGCCACTCTGTCGACAATAGCCAACAATCCAGCCGATAATTTTGTTCTGTTGATTGTTGATAACGGAAGTTATGGATCAACTGGAGATCAACCCACTTATGCTGGTATGGCAACTTCCCTGACCGAGGTGGCAAAGGCGTGTGGGTGTCGCAATGTGGTTGAATGTTCTGCCGAGGAGACAGCCACTGAACTTGAGAAGGCCATATCATCAGGAAAAATGACCATAATCATCAGCAAGTGTCAGCCTGGAAATGTCAACGTTTCGGTTATTGATGATGACCCAGTAAACATAGCCAACAGGTTTTCAAACCAGATCAGGGAACTCAACAGCTAACCTAACATTTGGCCAAAACCTGGTTTGCATTTGTTCCAAGGTATCGATTATCAGGGAATCCAGGAGTTGATTCAACCTTGATCATTCTGTCAAGGACAGGATCATTTTCTTGCAGGGTCAATGCCCTTGGGTAATGACACCTAGATCCAAGTTCCCAAAGGGGAAGAAAAACGGACAGTGGTCAGGCCGATACCAGTGGCTTGATGGCAGACATGTCAATCGATCCGGCGGCTTTGGCCATGGAGTAATTGGTCTGCATGTTCATCCAGTAAACTGGCGATGTGTCGAAAAGATAAGCCAAGCGGAAGGCCGTGTCCGGTGTCATTGTTGTGGTCCCTTGATCAGCCTTTCAATGCGGGACCGGGGAATATCCAGCCGTCTGGCACAGGCCGGAGCACTCATGCCCAGAGGCTTGAGATAGAGTTCATGTAAGACTTCCCCGGGATGAAGAGGATCTTTGAGCAGGTTAATGGTCATGGTTGCTCCTTTAAGTGATAATCAACGGTTTCAACATTAGCGGGCCCATTGGAGTCCTGACAAAGCAGATTCGCCATTGATCATTGATGCGTAATGAATATTGCCTTTGCCGATTGTCTTTTAGCTTTGAAATAACGGCAAGTGAGAGGAGCAACCACGCCCTACGGACCGTTGGTGGGCAGATCCCCGAACTCAGATCGCTATTTGATGATGAAAATTGAGGTACTTAATGTAAAAATTATCCCCAATCAGGCATCCCTGCGAAATGCTCCCTGAACTATTCTGTCAATAACCATTGCACACAGCAATATGGCAAATCCACCAAGCAATCCAGGCCCCTTGGCGGCATATTGCAGGGCAAGAAGTATTTCCTGTCCAAGACCACCACCGCCAATCAGTGATATTATGACCACCATTGAAAGGCACATGAGGATGGTCTGGTTTACCCCAGTCATTATTGAAGGTAAGGCAAGGGGAATTTCGACATCCCGCAACAATTGGTTCTTCGATGCACCGAATGCTTCGGCCGCCTCAATAATTGTTTTTGGTACACCCCTCATTCCCAATGCAGTCAATCTGATGACCGGGGGCATCCCGAATATAATGGTTGCCAGAATACCAGGTGGGTTTCCAGTCCCAAAAAAGGCAATAATGGGTATCAAATATACAAAGGCAGGTAGGGTCTGCATTAGGTCAAGGACCGGTTCGGCAATCTTATACGCCCTTTGGGATTTTCCAAACCAAATTCCCAAGGGTATCCCAATGACTACACACAAAAACACGGCAGCACCAACCAGGGCAACCGTTTCCATGGAAACTTCCCAGTAGCCCAGCAGGGCTATATACGCCAAGGCGGCACCGGTAAAAATGGAAACCCTTGGTCCAGCCGCTCGCCATGCAATCACACAAACAACCACCATTACAACCGGCCAGGGAGTAACGATCAGGGCCAGCGTCATGGCTTCAAGAATGGATCTCACACCAGCAGTCAGTCCATCAAATAACCCTTGTCCTGCCACGGCAGTAGCATCAATTCTATCCTCAAGCCAATTGGCTGTATTTGTATAGAAAGTATCATTTTCACCTTCCAGAAAATAGGCGCTGATTTCCTTTTCAGGGAATTCATTAAGCAGTTCGAAAGGACTTTCCACGGTGAACTTGTAAATGGTTAAGGGGGCTATGAGGACAACCAAAGCCAATGACAAAACCAGGTTTCTAGCCTTGACCCCTGATTCAGTTCCTTCGGGATTTATTCGCCATTTGGAATATTGTCTTTCATATACCCTATCTGCATAAAAACCCTGTACAAGCTTAACAAGTAGGAAAAAAGCCAATCCCGTTAAAAGGACAAAGATTTTACCATCGTTCAAAGCCTGAGCTTCGGCCATGCTCCGCTCGGCGGCGAGGGTCATGTTTTCTACAAGCTTTTCATAGCGGCTTGCATCTTCCCCTGCTGCCAGAGCTTCTTCCGCTTGCTTCCTGAAACCATCAGCCCTGGCAAGCTGAGCTTCCGCACGTTCTTCAAATCTTGCTCCTGGGCTTCCCCAGATTCCCCGACCCATTTGTACCCAGACAATCATTTCCAGAATAAGGAATCCCCAGAAAAAGCCCCAAACTCCTCTGAATCCACCCCATATGGGCCCTAATATTGCAGCTGCCCAGTTAAAGGTATTCGGTAAAGATGTCGTTGCGGCGTGGACTTTGTGAAAGGCCTCTTGGTAATATCCCGGATTGTTTTCAACAAAATCGGCAATGGATTTATCAAGCTGTTCGTGATCGATCTCTATATCAGAGGCAGCCTTGACACTTATTCCAGTAATCTGTTCGTCAGCTGAAGGTGTCATTCTTTTCCTCCTTGAATTCCTCGTAATAGGCGAGGTTTGGTTATCAAGCCCACCCTGTTGCCACCATCTGTAATAATGACTGGCAAGTCAGTATCCACGGCAAGATCAATAATTTGGTCAAGGTCAGCCTTATGATCAGCCACAGGAGCACCTTCCAGATTTCCCTGATAACTTTCGATGGGTTCCATGATGGAATGAGCTTTAACAAGCTTTAATTTCGAGATTCCCTGCACGAATTCCCGAACATATTCATCTGCCGGGTTCATCACAATTTCTTCAGCGGTACCGATTTGTACTATGGCACCATCCTTCATGATGGCAATTCTATGGCCAATTCGGATGGCTTCATCCAAATCGTGGGTAATGAACAAGGTGGTCTTTTGAAGTTCAGCTACCAAAGCCTTGAATTGGTCCTGTAATTGTAACCTGATGAGTGGGTCCAAAGCAGAAAACGGTTCGTCCATCAACAAAATTTCAGGGTCTGAGGCCAGAGCACGGGCAATACCTACACGCTGCTGCATTCCTCCAGAAAGTTCTCGAGGCAATCGATCTTCATAGCCAACCAGATCAACCAATGCGAGTGCGTGATCCGAAATGGCCCATCTCTTTGATTTAGGTATATTTCGGATTTCAAGGGGATAGGCCACATTATCCCGGACAGATCTATGTGGAAGGAGCGCCATGTGCTGGAATACCATGCCCATTTGCA
>CAZHIL010000401.1:0-5013 GCA_964532985.1 uncultured Albidovulum sp.
CATTAATTGTTACTCAGAATTTTTACAGTTATAGTTGATTTCAGGTTATCTAAAAGTGATATTTTTGAATTTTTTGTTACAATCGGCTTCTATAGGAAATATTATCCTTGTAATTAGTAATACTTATTTTTATATTGAACTTGATCGCCTTACCTCCTCCCTTTTTGGTGATTACACTTTGACCTTTCTATTTGATAGAAAGGTCGTTTTTTTACTTTGGGTAGAAGTTGTTGGAAAAGATACGATCAGAACAACGGATCAGTGCTCATTTCGATAATAAAGCATGGTGGTGTGACGTGATTCAGCAAAAAACAGCCATCTTGATATAAAGATACCGGAAAAAATAAAGCAGAATAACAATATCCGGGAAACATTGGCAAAACCTGAATCCTGATAAACAAATACAATACAATAAAGAAGGATCGGAATTATAAGTCCTAATGCTACTGCGAGTCCCCTTAACTGGGTGGATTTGCTTTTTGGTAGCCGGTAACCCATTTCCCTGGTAAGGTAATTCGGTCCCATATGAGGAGGTTCAAAGGGCTTGACCGTACCCAATTTACCCAATTGGGTGGCTGTTGCAACACTAGAAGCTCCCATTCCTATACGGTCTCTTCTCAAACTCCATAAAATCCATATTACCCAGCCTCCAACCAGCAATATAAGAATAATAAACTCAAAGCCCCAGCTGAGAAATTCTGGCAGAAAGGAAAAGTAGAAGGCGCCTCCACCAAGTAAGGAAAAACCAATAAGGACAAGGGGTGTCAGAACCGTGTTCCAAGCAGGTACAGCTTTTAGCTGGGTATAGATCATGGCAGTTGAGTACACCGTCACCAACGAAAGCAGGGAAATAATCCAGGCCAATACCAGCACACCTGGACCATGGATATTGAAAAACCGAAGTACGATGTAGAGGAAAATGCAACCCAGGGTCAGAATGGCAAGTATTCCTTCCCTTGATAGCCAGGAGGAACGCCATTGCGAGAAGGCACGAATGGCCCGTGTTGGGCTTCGTAGATGAAAGACGGAACTGATCAATCCAACACTGGCCCAAACCAGTGCTAGAAGACCTGAAATGACAACGGCTGGTGATTGGTTTCCATTGCCCAAAATTCCCAACCAGAAACCAATGCCAAATCCGACACCGGAAAAGGTGGAAAACACAATGATGGATATAGCCGGATGCAATTCAGGTCCTAATTTCCATTAAAAAGGTTATCAACCCAGGAAAGGATTCCTCCGGATTTTCGGGCTGCAAGCGAGGCAAGGTTGAAATTCGGACTAGCTAGCTCCTCGGCACCATACCTTTCCATGGGTAGTAGATACTGATTTACCGGATTTGTTTCCTGCTCTGGCATCAAATCGACCGATTCCCTGCGAGCTACCAGTTGGGAGACTTCTGAATCGGGATCTGATAGATCACCGAAGAATCTGGCGTTAGTAGGGCAGGTTCTAACACAGGCCGGTTCCCTGTCTTCTTCAGGCAGGTTTTCATTGTAAATTCGATCAACACACAAGGTGCATTTTTTCATGACACCCGCAACCGGGTCCATTTCTCGTGCACCATAGGGGCATGCCCAAGCACATAATCCACAACCCATGCATTTTGATTCATCAACCAGCACTATACCATCGGAAACACGTTTGTATGAAGCACCGGTTGGGCACACTGTAACACAAGGTGCATCATCACAATGCAAACAACTTTTGGGAAAATGAACGAGTGCACTCATATCATTTTGTTCAGTTTCAAAACTGTGAATCCTGTTTAACCAGACACCCGAGGGATCATTTCCATAAGGGGATTCATCAGCCAAGGGTGTACCGTACCCACTGGTATTCCAGGCCTTGCAATTGGTTACACAGGCATGACAGCCAACACATACATCGAGGTCTATGACAAGACCAAGTTTACGTTCAGTGCTTTTCGGAAGGGAGGTCATTCGGTCCACTCCTTCCCATACTGAAGGGTTGATGGCCTTCGTCTTGAATCTGGCGGTTCATATTGGGATTTGAATTCAGGATATATACCTTCTTCACCTGCCTTGGCTTTTTTGATTCTTACCTTGAGATCATACCAGGCTGCCTGACCGGTAATGGGATCGGAATTGGCCCAGCGCATTCCGTCGGGTTGTTCTGGTAGCAATTCAGAAATCAGATGGTTAAGTAAAAATCCCTTTGTTGTTTCCGGTGAGTTGGGGGAAAGGTTCCATGCTCCCGAACGCTTGCCTATGGCATTCCAGGTCCAGAGTGTATTCGAATTTACAGCCTTCATGGGTTTAATCTGAACCCGGATTCGGTTCGTGGGTGATTCCACCCAAACCCAGTCATCTTCTTTCAGGTTTTCCTTTTGACAAATTGATTCTGGTACAAACAATCTGTTTTCTGAATGGATTTGCCGAAGCCAGGGATTAAAGGAACCCCAGGAGTGGTACATGGCCATTGGCCTTTGGGTTATGGCCGAATAAGGATAGTCTTCCTCCGATATATTCCCGGGAGGATACCAACTCGGGAAAGGATCAAATGCCTCGACTATTCTATTTCTCAATTCCTCAGGTGGCTGGTTGAGACCATGCCCCTCACCTGCCAATTGAAACTTGCGCAGTGTTTCGGAATAAATTTCCAGTTTGAAGGGGCTGGGAGAAACATAAAATCCCATGTCCACTGCCCATTGCTGATAATCCTGATTGACATATTTCAAATAGAGAGCCCGTTCGGGTATTTCGGCAGACCAGAAGCTTCCATTTGCAACATATTTATCGATTTGGCCAGGGTTTGGTTCCCCCCTGCCTGATTCATCACCTTTCTTGCCTCGCCAACCTGCAAGGGGGCCAACACCCTTTTTTCTTTCATGTGTGGCCAGATAATGGGCATAGTTCTTCCATTTCGGTTCATTGTTCTCATCGACAAATCCGGGAAGTTTCAAACGTCCTCCCAGTTCCAGCAGAACATCCTGAAAAGGTCTGACATTTCTAGTCACTTCAACGACCGGGTATCTGATGGCATCAGCAACTAGGTCGGGTTCACCGATCGGACGATCAAGTAATGAAATGCCATCATATCTTTCGAAATAAGTCGTGTCAGGCAAGACAAGATCAGCAAATGAAGTCATCTCTGAAGAGAATGCATCGGACACGATAATCTTGGGAATCTTGTAATTTCCATCCTGATCTTTGGCTTTCAGGTCGTTCATGGCCGAGGGAGTGTTCATCGAGGAATTCCAAGCCATGTTGGCCATGTACAGGAATAGAACTTCAATGGGGTATGGATCCTTTGCTGCAGCATTGGAAATGACCGAATGCATCATGCCATGAGCTGCCAGAGGAGCTTCCCAGGAATAGGCCTTGTCAATTCTTTGAGGAGTTCCATCCGGTTCGATCAAAAGATCCTCAGGACCTTTGGGATAACCCAGGGGAGAGCCTGACAATGGGGTATCAGGACCTGCATATCGTGCCGGTGAAGGATGAATATTATAGGGCTTGGGATAAGGGGGTTTATAGCGTGTTCCGCCAGGTGTATCTATGGTACCAAGTAATATTTGTAGCAAATGAAGGGCTCTACAGGATTGGAAGCCATTGGAATGGGCCGAAATCCCCCGCATGGCATGAAGTGCAACCGGCCGCTTTTTTATGGTCTTGTGCTCCCGGCCGTAAATATCCCGCCAGGAATGATTGATTTCATCCGAGTGTTCGATTGCAACCTGATATAGTTCACGAGCCAAACCCTCAATGATCGACGCTGGCACACCGGTTTTTTCACTGACATTAGCCGGCAGAAACTCTGGTTGAAGATACTTTTCAACCATCAGATTGAAAACGGTAGCAGTCTCTTGACCTTCAGGTGTAGTGATTGTTTTTGACAACAGTGGTAGAGCGTTAGGATCCAAATGGGAAACCAACTTGCCGTTCTGACTGTCAACTACCAAGGGATTACCCTGGCCATCCCTGACAATCAGCCCTTTTTCCGGGCCCTTTGACAAATTGACCAGCCAAGGGGCATTGGTATGGTACCGCAAACTTTCAACATCAATACAGCCGGATCGGAGTAACTCGCCAATTATGGAAAGAACAAGCAAGCCATCAGTACCCGGATTGATTCCAATCCAGGTATCGGCTACAGCCGAATATCCCGTTCTGACTGGATTGACGGAGATGATTTTGCCTCCGTTTCTGCGAACGGCTGACAGTCCCATTTTGATCGGATTTGAATCATGGTCCTCCGCAACGCCAAAAATCATGGCAAGTTTGCATTCTTCCCAATCAGGTTGTCCAAACTCCCAAAACGATCCTCCTATGGAATAAATCCCTCCAGCAGCCATGTTCACCGAACAAAATCCACCATGAGCAGCATGATTGGGTGTACCGTATTGTTGAGCCCACCAACCGGTCAGTGATTGACTTTGGTCTCTTCCGGTAAAAAAGGCCAGCTTTCTGGGATCTTCGGATCGAACTTCCCCCAACCAACCTGTAGCAAGGGACAAAGCCTCATCCCATGAAATTGACTTGAATTTGCCTTCACCCCTTTCACCTGTTCTAAGCAGCGGGGAATTCAGTCTTGAAGGTGCTTCCAGATGAAGCATTCCCGTAGAGCCCTTGGCACAAAGCACGCCACGGTTGACCGGATGCTTTCTGTTACCCTGAATATACCTTACTCTTCCATCCCTAAGATGGACATCAATACCACATCGGCACGCACACATGTAACATGTGGTTTGCTTAACCTCATCCGAGACTTTTGGAGATGGATTCAGGAGTGTTTCCGGCATTTTTGTCCTAATTTTTTGTTGCCGTATTTAAATATTTTATTTCAAACAAATTCAAACATATAAATTTTTGAAAGGCAAAAAAACAGAAATGCAATCCATGATCATTGAAATTCTGCATTGCAGCATTAAATGGGTTTCATCATGATTCATCATGAATTTCAAGTTAAACAAGTCAATAAGGACATAGCATGACAGATAATTACACTCTGACACAAATCACGGAAAACATGGATAAGACAGCAGACCTG
>CAZHIL010000402.1:0-4250 GCA_964532985.1 uncultured Albidovulum sp.
TCCTATACCTGCTCCATCACCGGTTTTGCCATCGGCATCCACGGCCCCCCTGTGCCAGACGGCTTGCAAGGACATGATCCCGTATTCCACAACCCTTCTGGAAGGAATGGCATCCATTGAAACAACAAGACCGACACCACAGGCGTCATGCTCATCCTCTTTCCGATACAATCCGCTCAGTGCCCTTTGTTCCCTCACAGCCCTGTTCTGCAGATACAATTCCTCATGTTCTTTCATCATCATCTTTCCAAGATTTGAAAAATAACTCATTCTCTTTTTCTACCATCCCTCAACCTGTCCTAGGCGGCACGGTCAAGCAACGTGTTTCTGAATTGCCTCAAAATGGTTTCAGCAGCTTCACGCCCATCTCGAATGGCCCAGACCACTAGACTTGCACCCCTGACTATATCTCCACCGGCATAGACACCTGAAAGATTTGTTTCGTGTGTCCGGAAGTTGGTTTTCAATGTTCCCCATCCGGTTACCTGTAAATCTGGTTCCTCCCATTCCTGAGGCAAATTCTCAGGTTCGAAACCCAGAGCCTTGATGACAAGATCGGCCTTCTCGTCAAAATCTCCACCTTCGACTGGCACCGGACTTCTCCTTCCGGTGGCATCACGGTCGGAAAGTCTCATTTTATTTGCCAATATCCTGGAAACAGCATCCTTGCCTGCAAAACCCTTGGGTGCCGTAAGCCAAATGAATTCCACACCCTCCTCTTCGGCATTTTGTACTTCCCTTCTGGAACCAGGCATATTTTCCCGGTCTCTACGATAATAGCATCTTACTGACTTTGCACCTTGCCGCACGGCAGTACGAACACAATCCATGGCCGTATCACCACCGCCAATGACGACAACCCTTTTACCGTTGGCATTGAGGGTTCCCGAATCGAATTCGGCAACCTTATCCCCAAAACTCTTGCGATTGGAAGCGGTCAGATAATCAATGGCCTGAACAATCCCGTCCAGACCTATTCCCGGACATTTTATATCACGTGATTTGTATACTCCTGTTGCCACCAGGACCGAATCGAATTTTTCCCTGATTTCATGGAAGGAGATATCTCTTCCCACACGGCAGTTCAACTGAAACTCAACCCCTCCGGCAACCAGTTGGTCTATTCTTTTCATGACCACGGGTTTTTCCAGTTTGAAGCCTGGTATTCCATAGGTCAACAAGCCTCCGGGTCGATCATGCTGATCATATACAACGACCTTGATTCCATTTCGCCGCAGGACATCCGCAGCGGCAAGACCTGCCGGTCCTGCTCCGATTATGGCCACAGAATACTCATGTTCCAGGGATGGGGCAATTGCTTCCACCCACCCCTTTTCCCATGCAAGGTCGGTCAGGTACTTTTCGATGGAACCAATGGTAACCGTACCATGCCCGGCTTGTTCGATGACACAATTACCCTCACACAGCCGGTCCTGAGGACAAATCCGTCCACAGATTTCGGGGAATGTATTCGTTTCCTGACTTAGGTAATAGGCCTCCTTCAACCGCCCCTCGGCTGACAATTTCAGCCAATCCGGTATGTTGTTGTGCAATGGGCAATGTGTTTGACAATACGGAACTCCACATTGTGAACACCGGCTGGCTTGGACAGCAGCCGTTTCGGGAGGATAATCCCGGTATATTTCATCAAAATCCCCGACTCTCTCACCCCATAACCTCTTATCGGGCATTTTTGAGGGGACCTCGACAAAACTCAACATTTCCAATTTGGACATGATTATTACCAAACAATATTTAAGGGAGATACCATATAAAGCATCCAATCAAGAAAATAAAGGCAGTATTTATGACCTAAATTACCTAAATCAACAATCTAATTGAAAAATAGACAAGCAAATCTGATTTTTTAGGTCATATATTATTACCTTTTATAATTTCAAATTGCAAATAATTCCCTATCAGCGAGGTTTTCTTTTTTGAGAATAATCTCTAATGATAGAAGAACGCAATTGCAGTATAAATTACCGGACGGAAACCCTCTGGTCGGTAAATTGCCCATTCTTCGGGTACCAAATGATAATAAACGGGAGAACATACCCAGCATGCTGGTTTTTCACATAATCCTTGTTGCCATCATCCAGGGAATAACCGAGTTTCTACCCGTCTCTTCCTCGGGTCATCTCGTCCTGATACCCCTGTTTACCGATTGGGAAGATCAAAGACTGGTCATTGATGTTGCAGCGCACATTGGAACCCTGTTGGCTGTAATTGTCTACTTTCGGAAGGAAGTGGTCAGACTTCTTCAGGGAGCAATTGATGTTTGCAAGGGACAATTCCAGACACCAGATTCCATGCTGTTCTTTGGTCTGGTGATAGCAACCATACCAGTAATCATAATTGGTTTCATAATATTCCTGCTGGACCTGAGCATTCTTTTTCGAAGTCTGGGAGTTATCGGATCGACCACCCTGTTTTTCGGGTTGGTCCTATATGCGTGTGACCGCATGAAAAAAAACGATCTGACCCTTGGCAATTTTTCAGTCAGACATGCCTTCATCCTTGGTCTCTTTCAAGTCCTGTCGTTGGTACCCGGAACATCAAGATCGGGTATTGTGATTTCCGGCGCCAGGTTTTTGGGTTATTCACGCAGGGAAGCTGCAAGAATTGCCATGTTAATGTCCATACCGACAATTATTGCAGCAGGGACTTTGACAGGCCTGGATTTGATTGGCAGTTCGAATCCCGGGAAACTGACCGATAGTCTGATTGTTGTCTTTATTTCGTTTTTATCAGCCCTTGGGGCGCTTGGCATAATGATGCGGTTGTTGAACTTTGTAAGTTTTACACCTTACGTGATCTATCGCATTATTCTTGGTTTGGTTTTGCTGTTCCTGGCCTTTGGATGAAATGAATAACCAAAAGTATTCTAGACGTCCTGATTCTTTCCAAGTCCACCTGATGATTCATGAATAGCCGTGAATTGACCTGCAGGTCGGTAGCTATAGAGATAATCCTCCAATACACTTTCCAGAGAAGTTGGTGCAATCTTCAAATCCTGCAATGTGGGATGATCACCTGAAACGACATTGTCACTTCCCAATTGGATGAGTTGATCCCTTGTAAGTAGGTTGTTTTTTACCAATCCACCACTGAATATCTGAACCATGTCCAGTGCCCATCCCAATGGAGAACAGATTTCAGGTGGCAAGGGGATGACCAGTCTTTTTCGGCGGATCACCTCAAGCATCAGGTCAATCAGTTCCTTCAGGGTCAGTATTTCATTTCCACCCAACTCATAAATTCCCCTGATATCCTTGGAAAACACCGCCTGTTCCACGGCCTTGGCAACATCATCGACATATACAGGCTGAAAACGGGCATTGGCTCCAGGAAGAGGAAGAACAGGAGATAGTCTTGCCATCGAGGCAAACTTGTTGAAGAACTCATCCTCGTTGCCAAAAACAACCGAGGGGCGGAAAATCGTACAATCGGGATAATTCCTCAAGATTGCTTCCTCTCCAAGAGCCTTGGTACGGGCATAGACACTTTCACTCTCAGGGGCTGAGCCCAATGAAGAAATATGGACTAGATTTGAAACACCCAATTCAGTGGCAAATCGGGCAATTCTTTCGGCGGCATCAATATGGATGTTATTGAATTTCTGTTTGCCAACCTGATTTAGAATTCCGACACAATTGATAACCGTATCCGAACCCTGGATAGCTTCCCGCACCGAATTGTCATACCTGACATTGGCCAAATAAGGTTCAATCTGCCCCGGTGGACCATAAACCCTGACGAAACCGGCTTCATTTGGTCTTCTGACAGCTACCCTAATCCGAAAACCCCTTGCTGCCAATCTCTGGGTAATGTATCTACCCAAAAATCCGGAACCGCCAAAAATCGTAGCAACGTTGGTCATCTTTCCTCTTAAATTATCCATACTGCAGGAAAAGAATTACTTACCTACAATCACATCATATTATATGCTTGATAAAGATTTATCCAGAACCATTTATGTTTCAATATTCTGGAACCATTTATGTTTCAATTCCTGAATTCAGGCTACCGAAGTTAAATTGTGGTTTTTTTCAATTTTATACTTGGAAATTATTCCCCAATCAATTATTGCATACTCTTATTGCCCAGATGGCGGAATTGGTAGACGCGCTAGTTTCAGGTACTAGTACTCGAAAGGGTGTGGAGGTTCGAGTCCTCTTCTGGGCACCAACCATAGGTGGTAATTCGGAATTGCTATTCTGTGACTTGTCCTTTTCGAACGGCTGGAA
>CAZHIL010000403.1:0-2090 GCA_964532985.1 uncultured Albidovulum sp.
TCTCATGAACGGGCCAATCGAATTCTATAAGAGCCCTGGTCTTGCCTATATGCCAGGCAGCGGTATTTTTACTACCGGAATCCGAACTGCCTGAAATAACTTCCAGCCTTTTCTGAATCTCGCCAAGACCATAGTTGATCGAATTGGTCAACCGGGCATCTCCAATCAGAAAGTCAAGAACCTTGCTGGGTTGACATTCAACTGACTGGAGGCGGCGGAATGCCGCACGAGCAACACAGATCCCCAACAAGTCACTCCAGTGTATTTCCCAATGAAGGTCATTGGTAGGGAACAATGCTATATGCGCATCAAGCAGGGCACAGGTCAATTGGATCCGTTCCACATATTGTCCCAGCTTGAAGAAATTCCACCCGTGATCCCTGTACATGGTGGCCTCGGCGATACCGCAGAATGTTCTTACTGCAATGGATGATGAGCTGAAAAAATCTTGTGGTTGACCACCCCAAATGTCCTTAAGCTTTTTGCTTTTCATGTCAAGATACGAGACATTCAGGGTTGACCAGATTTCATGGTTGAGAATATTGCGAATCTGCCGGGCATTCTCCCGGGCTTTTCCCAAAAGGATAGTTATCGCATCAGGGTTTCCAGGTTCAAAAGCCAGATCATCAACCAGTGTATAGGCATCAAGAAGCATTACAAAGTTATCATCCTGGACAGGCATCAGGTTTGCACCAGCGGGTGTCCTGTTAAGCGATTGGTAGATCCGTCGCCAACCCAATTCCACGTCACTGGCAGGTCGGTCATGAATGAGATCGAATTGGGTTTCAAGCAAACGGCTTATGTGTCCGGCTCTTTCCAGATACCTGCTCATCCAATATATGTTTTGGGCATCAGAAGATAGCAATGTTAATTCTCCAGAACCCAAATGTCTTTGCCACCACCACCCTGGCTTGAGTTGACAACTAGGGATCCGGGGCGAAGGGCAACCCGGCCAAATGCACCAGGGACAATTCTTGTTTTACTGCCTTGGAGAATAAAGGGCCGGAGGTCCACATGGCAGGGTATGGTTCCATTCTCCCCCATGCTGGGAGCACGTGAAATATCAAGGGTAGGTTGAGAAATGTAATTTTCAGGGTAGGCCTGAATCTCACGCGAAAAGTCATCCCTTTCCGCCTGACTTGCATGAGGTCCAACCAACATCCCATAACCACCGGATTCTCCAACTTGCTTAACAACGAGTTTATCAAGGTTATCCAAGGTATATTCCAATCCTTCGGGCTCACGGCAAAGGTGGGTTTCAACATTTGGAATAATTGGCTCTTCAGCCAGATAGTACCTAATCATGTCAGGAACATAGAAATAAACTGCCTTGTCATCAGCCACTCCGGTACCGGGAGCATTGGCAATGGCTACGTTGCCCAGTCGGAAGGCATGAAACAATCCTGGGACTCCCAATTGCGAATCCGCCCGGAAAACCAGCGGATCAATGAAATTGTCGTCCAAGCGCCGGTAGATTACATCAACTCGTCGCAGGCCTTGGGTTGTCCGCATATAAACAAAGCCGTTATTGACTAGCAGATCATTGCCCTGTACCAATTCTATCCCCATTTCACGGGCAAGAAACATATGTTCGTAATAAGCCGAATTGTATACTCCCGGGGTCAGAAGAACAATGCAGGGGTCAGTTACACCTGTTGGAGCTATTTCAGCCAGTGATTGGTATAACAAATTGGTATAGTTGCCGATGGAAAGTACCGAATAGCTTCTGTACAGGGTACGTAGACTTGACCTGATGGCTTGACGGTTCGCCAGCATGTAGGATACCCCGGAAGGAGATCTGAGATTGTCCTCAAGTACCATGTACCCTTTGTTGTCACGAACCAGGTCTGATCCACAAATTGTAACATGCACATCATGTGGAAGAGTGACACCAGCCATTTCTATCCTGTAATGCGGGCATCCGTAGACCAGGTCCGGGGGAATTACTCCATCGGTTAGAATCTTTGCGTCACCATAAATATCTGTCAGGAAACTGTTCAGGGCTTGGAGCCTTTGGGTAAGTCCCCTTTCAAGATATGCCCATTCGCTCCTGTTGATGAGCCGGGGTAGAAAATCTATGGGAATAATTC